>CAMQOJ010000093.1 GCA_947003375.1 uncultured Lachnospiraceae bacterium | reverse complement strand
CATCAGAATCACCGTGCCCAGCACCAGGATTCCCAGGCCCACATAAATCTTGAACCGCAGGGTATGCTGGACACCCTTGTGGTTCCGGCAGCCGAAGAACTGGGCGCTAAAGATTCCCACCCCGGAAAGCGCCCCGAAGATGGCCAGATTGAATACCATCAACAGCTGGTTCACGATGGCGATGCCGGACATCTGCTCTGTGCCGATCCGCCCCACCATGATATTGTCCAGCAGGCCTACGAAATTCGTGATGCCGTTCTGAATCATGATGGGCACCGTCACCGTCAGTACCATGCGGTAGAATGCTCTGTCTCCAAATAGCTTTTTCCTGATGTTCATAATCCCTCTCCCATCTATGTACTTGTGTACCCAAACCATAGCTTCTGTCTAAAGTGCAGTGCTGTCTATTGTACACGAAAGGGCCCGGATTTGTCTATGTATTTTCTTGACAATCGCGGAAAAAATGGAGAAAATAATCGCAAAAAATTCGATTGCCGTTGACACCCCTGCCATTTCTGGTATAATGGACTTATCTCAAAACACATGTGAAAATCAGTTCGCCCGTGCAAGCGGGTCGTTCCATGGCAATTCGCCGACATTTTCACAGGATTAAACTGAAAGGTTGGCAGGGCATTGCAAAGGACGAATCTGGTTTCCGGTGTCCTGCCACGAAAGGAGGACACAACATGGGCTACACGAACAAACCTTTTGAGGAGCTGGACGTACTGGACGATTTCCTCATCAACGCAATCGCCGCCGATTCCGAGGTGGGGGAATCCTTCTGCCGGAGGCTACTGTCGGTACTGCTGCAGCGGGAGATTGGGGAAATCAGCATCATCGCGCAGTATACCTTTCCGGCACCGACGCCGGAGTACAGGGGCATCCGCATGGATGTGAAAATCGAGGAGTTTCAGGACAGGAATCGGACAAAGCTGACCAATGCCTACGATTTGGAGCCCCATCTCCAGAAAGGCATCGACCTGCCCAGGCATAACCGTTTCTATCAGGCCCGAAGCGATTCCAAGCACATGAAACGGGGCGTGAATGATTTCTCCACCATGCCGAACCTGTTCGTCATCACCATCCTCAACTTCGACCCCTTCGGCTATGACTACATGATGTACACAATCCAGAACCATTGCCTGGAGGTCGAAGAGCTAAGCTACGAGGATGGCTTGAAGTTCCTCTATTTCTATGCCGGCGGCACGAAAGGCGGCAGCGATAATCTCCGGAGCATGCTCCGCTATCTGCAGCACAGCACCGCCGACAACGCCACGGACGCTTCCACCAGGGAGCTCCATGATTATGTTAGCCGGGTGAAGACATCGCCCGGCACACGGGAGGCTTATATGACATTTGAGGAGTTTATCTACTACAAGGAACGTGCAATCGCAGAAGAAGTTAAGAAAGAAGTTACAAACGAAGTCACGAAAGAAGTTACAAAAAAAGTCGCAGAAGAAACTCAGAAAAGCACAATGCTGGAAAACATCTATGACCTGCTGGAGGAGCACGAGGAAATCCCCTTATCCCTCAGGGAGTCCCTGGACAAAGTTGATGACATCGACCTTCTGAGAAAATATCTCAAAGCCGCCGCAAAGGCGGACAGCATAGAAGCTTTCATGGCCAGCATCGCCTAATCCTCCTGCCATAGCCGGCCAGCCGCATCTGAAAAAAACACAAAAAACAAGCCCTGGCCTTTGTCTTCTTCCTCTCCACAAGCATCACCCAATGGGCTGCCACCACGGCCTTCATCGCGCCCTCCACAGCCAGTTCCTTATTCCACTCCAGCGGCGCCGTCCGGAAGGACAGGCAGGCCCTGGAATGGGAATAAGTCTTGCGGAACGCCCTGTCTATGCGCTTTGCCACGATTCCGGCATCCTCCTGGGAGCTCCCTGCAGGCATCCAGGTACAGCGTCTGGTAATAGCGCCTCATGGGTATGGCCCAGTCGCTGTCGTTCCCTGCCAGGAAGTTGCCTCTATACAGGGGCAGCGCCCTCAGGAAAACGGTCCCAGAAGCCTGAATCTGATAATCTTTTTCCCGTTCATTCCTTCCCCTTTAAAACTTCTTGTCTGTCATAGCATCCTGCTGTCGTGCATCGGCATAATACTGTTCCAGGAAGTCCTCGTACATCTCCTCGCCGCGTTCCCTGGCCCTGATTGCCTCCCCTTTGTCGTCATAGGAGCCCAGATAATAGGTCTTTCCCTTGAACGTGATCTGGGCAATCCATTTGCTGCGCTTTTTGTCCATATAGACGCCGGTATGCCCGCTGGTGTTGGTGGAAATCAGCCTGTTCTTCCCGGCCTCCAGCAGGGTCACGGAGGTACCGTCTATGAGCTTCAGGTTCTCCCGATAGACCTCCGACTGGAGGCATCCGCAGCTCTTGGTCTTCCCCGACTGGAGACGGGTCTGTCCTATCAGGGCCTCCCTCCCGCAGTCACAGCGGCATTTCCAGTAGTGCATCCCCCCGCGCTTTCCCCCATACGCCGTCACCGTCAGCCTGCCGAAGCGCCTGCCAACATAGTCCTTCCTCTCCGGATGTCCCAGGCACCCGCAGCTCTTGCGGTAGCCCATTGTCAACTGGCGGAGTGGGACATGTATTTCGTTTCCGCAGTCACAGATACAGCGCCAGACCACGGATTCGTACACCACCCGATCCGTAGGCTCTAAGGCCACCAGCTTGCCGAACCGCATGCCGGTAATGTCCCTCTGCCCGGGCTTTACCCTTGACACGCATCCGCAGTCCGTGACGGTCCCCCTCTGGATGCAGCGGGTGTCCAGCTGAATCTCACCGCCGCAGTCGCAGCGGCATCTCCAGACCAGGTAGCCGTTTTTCCTCTGATCCGTGGCTTCCTCCACGGACAGTCTGCCCACCCGGTACCCGATACCGATTTTCGGCCTTGCCGGCCTGATTTTCTTTTTTTCTGCTGCCATAGCCTCACCTATTTCGGGATAGCTGGAATCCTCTTGCTATTCCTCCCGCTTTTCTGATAATCTATACTGGCGATTACCAAAATCAGCCATTGGAATGCTTTTCTTCTTTCCTAATTTCTTCGCAGATTAAGCCCATCTGCGAAACAGAGAACAGCAATTACCCCTGTATTCTGCCGAAGAGATTGATAATATTTTATCACAACGGATGTTGAATGACAATATGTTTACGATTTTTTAATCCACTGAACCGATTTCGGTTCGATTTTTCCCTGCATCAGGAGGCTTTTGGGGGAGCATCCGGGTAAAATTTTCGCACGAATCCGCCCTGCGGCGACCTTTCCGGGTCATATTCGTGGTCAAAATCTTCGGAGCGGGACCATAGATGGCCCATCGCCCGCCGGTGCGGGAAAATACGAGTAGGAGGAAGAGGCATGGCAAGACACGGTGAAAATATCAGAAAGAGGAAGGACGGCAGATGGGAGGCCCGTTACCAGGTCTTCGATGCGGACAAGGACCGGAAAATCTACCGCTCTGTATACGGCAGCAGCTACACTGCCGCGAAAGAGAAACGCAGCGCCGCGATACAAAAGACGGAGAACCCCGCCGCTTCCATGCCCTGCATGGCTGTCCCCTTCTCTCAGGCAGCCGAGGAGTGGCTTCAGCAGATAGCGGACAAGCGCAAGCGCTCCACCTATATGAAATACCGTAATATCTACAAAATTCATCTGGAGGGAACTCTGGAATCCTGCCTGCTGTCCGGCACTCCGGAGCGCGGCCTGTCGGACAAGATTTATGACCACTTATCCAAAGAGGGCCTTTCCGAGAGCATCCGAAAGAGCATATGCTGTACCGCCAAACAGATTCTGGCATTTGCGGAGGAGAAATATCGCGTGTGTGTTCCCGCCATAAAGCTGCCGGAACCCAGAAATCCCCCGAAGCGCCAGAAGACATTTTCAAGGCTAGAGCAGTCCAGGCTCTTAGCCGCCGCCCTGTCCGGCCCTGACAAGCACAGGACCGCCGTCCTGCTCTGCCTCTATACCGGCATGCGTCTGGGGGAGCTGTGCGCGCTGAAATGGACGGATATAGACTGTGAGAACAGGACCGTGACGGTGAACAGGACCGTGCAGCGCCTGGCTGTGGGAGGGCAGGCGTCCAAGACCGTCCTCATGGAGACCAATCCCAAAAGCGACAGCTCCAGACGGACCATTCCCCTGACGCCCCCTGTCCTGGAGCGCCTGCTGAATCTTAAGGAGGACAAGCCCTATGTGTTCGGCGGGGAGAAGCCCCAGGATCCCAGGACCCTGCAGTACGGCTTCAAGAGACTCCTTAAGGAGGCTCAGGTGGAAGAGCGGAATTTCCACATCCTGCGTCATGCCTTTGCCACCAACTGCATCGAAAACGGCATGGATGCCAAAGCCCTAAGCGAGATTCTGGGGCATTCCGATGTGAAGATCACCTTGAACCGCTATGTGCATCCTACTATGGATACGAAGAGGGAGCAGATTGGGATGCTCTCTGACTTTTATGGTCAGATTTGTGGTCAGGCGGCCTGAGAAAGCCTGTCTCCATGGGGGATGCAGGGATTCTTCGCAGATGGGCTTAATCTGCGCAATCTGCTTTTCTGCATCAATCGACAATATTCTACGGCCGGCCGAAATCCAAGATCTCCCTTTTCCGTTTTAGCGTTAACAAAATGAGAGAAATTTAGTTAGATAAGGTGATTTTTATAGAAGGAATGATACATTTCCGTGTGCAGAGCTGCACGTTTTACAAAATCTTGCGTGGTTCAGAGTGGTATTTCCAAAATGATATTTTCGTGCCTCCTCCGATTTTCGTGCCAGACAAGCCCGGAGCAATAGGGGGAGGCTGCTGCTCGATGTCTCTCTATGTCAACATTATAGCGCTTTTCCGGCTGTTATGACACAAAAATTTTGCAAAATACGGCAGCCTACAGGCTGATTCCTGTAGCTGCCGTTCTATGTTCAATCGATATGCCGAATCGCCAGCCCCTTATGCGGCTGTCCCGGAGCCTCTGTAACCATGGCCCCAATGCCTTCCCGGGGCTGCCGGAGCTTTATGGGCACCTCTCCTACCCCAGCTTCGCCAGCGCCTCGTCCAGCGTCTCCAATGCTCCCACCTCCAGATGCCCCGTGAATTGTGCGGCCAACTCCCGGATGCTGCTGGATTTCATATGCTCCGGCACCTGTCCGATCTGAGGCATCTTCTCCGTGAGGAACACGCGGATGGCAGTGACGCCCAGAAGCTCCTTTAACGGCGTGGCTGTGCTGTAGATCCTGCGCAGGGGCGCTGTGGTCTCATAGGTGACGCTGTAGCTTCCGGCCTCCAGACGGCAGACCCCGTCCTCCACATGGGCGAATATGGCATTCTCCTTATCCCCGTACAGGCTCTCAGGCGCATAGGGCAGCGTCACGTCCGCCTGGCAGCCGAAAGGCACCGTCACCCGGAACTCCAGGTGGTTATCGTCCACAGCCTTCCAGGAGGTCTTCCACAAGCCCATGGCCGACTGATATCTGGCGTCCACATGCCCCAGCCTGGCATCCACCACCGGGCTGATGCACACATGCCGAAAGCCTATGCTGTCCTCCGTCTGCCGGATGCCCGCCACATAGGCGTACATCCACTCCACGATGGAGCCGTAGGAATAGTGGTTGAAGCTGTTCATGCCCGTGGAGGACACGCTGCCGTCCTCCAGCATGCTGTTCCAGCGCTCCCAGATGGTGGTGGCCCCCAGCTTCACCTCATAGAGCCAGCCGGGATACTCCTCATTGAACAGCAGCCCATAGGCCAGCTCGTTCAAGCCCGCTTTGGTCAGCTCCTCGCCCAGGATAGGGGTGCCCACGAAGCCAGTCTGGAGCTTTCCGTCGTTGTCGTCGAACTTCTTCTGCAGGTGCTTCGCGGTCTGCTCCCTGTCCACGGTGAGGCCGTGCCGCAGGCTAAGCAGCAGCGCCGTCTGGGTGTCCAGGCAGCAGCGCCCCGAGGGCGCGAAGTACTCGTGCCGGATTTCCTTCAGCATCTTATCCGCCAGCTCACTGTAGTATCTCTCCTCCTCTGCCTTTCCCAGCACCGCGGCCGCCTTAGCCGTCAGCTGGGCGCTGTAGCGCAGGTACACCAAAGCGATGAAAGCGTTCTCCGTAGCCCCCATGACGCCGTCGATGCCGCCAGGGCCGTCCAGGGCCAGCCAGTCCCCATAGTGGAAATGCTTCCGCCATCCCTGGTCGTTCTGCTCCAGCCCGTAGATATGGTCCACCCAGCCCTTCATGCTGTCGAACTGACCCTCCAAGATGGACTTGTCTCCGTAGAACCGATATACCACCCACGGAATCACGCATGCCGCATCCCCCCAGGCACAGGCGATGCCCTTATGCCCAAAGGAGGGAATCACGTCCGGCACGGCGCCGTCCCGGGTCTTCTGCTCCGTGGCCATGTCATAGAGGTACTTGGCAAAGAAGGCGTAGCTGTCCATCTGGTAGCACGCCGTGGGGGAGAACACCTCCGCGTCCCCGGTCCAGCCCATGCGCTCGTCACGCTGGGGGCAGTCCGTGGGCACGTCCACGAAATTGCCCTTCTGGCCCCACTCCGTGTTCAGGATCAGGCGGTTCACCAGTTCGTTTCCGGTCTCCAGCCAGCCGTTCCTGGGCAGGTCGGAGTACATCACCAGGCCCGTGAAGTCCTCTGGCTTCAGGTCGGCCACGCCCTCCACCTTGGCATAGCGGTAGCCGTAGAACGTAAAGTACGGCTGCAGGACGTGCTCCTGGCCGTCCGATATGTAGATGTACTCCGCTTTGGCCGAGCGCAGGTTGTCCCGATAGAAATTGCCCTGCTGCAGTACCTCGCCCACCTGGACATGAATCTCCGTGCCCTTTGGCTCATGGATCCGCAGGCGGAAAGACCCTGCGATGTTCTGGCCCAGATCCACCACGGTCTCTCCCGCGGGGGTATGGATCAGCTGTGCCACAGGCAGCTCCTGGAGCGCCTTCACCGGCAGGCTCCGCCTGGCCGTCAGCGTCCCTTTGGGAGGCTCCACCACCTGGGCCGCTGCCGCCGCTACGGGCTCCAGGGTATCGTCCATCTGCTCGCCGTCATAAATATTGGAAAAGAATATATTGCTGTAGTCCACCTGCCAGCTCTCGTCCGTGCCGATAACCTCCTCGGTACCGTCCTCGTATGTCAGGCGCAGCTCGGCCAGAAGCTTCCTGCCCTTTCCGTAATAAGGCCTGCCGTCGGGGTCGTTGAACCCAAAGCGCCCGAAGTACCAGCCGTTGCCCAGCAGCACGCACAGATTTCCCTCTTCCTTCAGCTTCTCTGTCACGTCATAGGTCTGGTACTGCACCCATTCATTGTAGTTGTTGCAGTAAGGGGCCAGCAGCTCCTCCCCTATCTTCGCCTCCGCCCGCAGGGTCTCTATGGAGCCTGCAGATACAGCATCCTTTCCCGGGACATAGTATGCCTCGTACAGGCCCAGGCCGCAGATGTAGAGCCTGGCGCTCTTCACAGGCTTTGCGGGGGCGACATGCTTCGAGTACATGGGATGGCGCGCCTGGCTGTCCCCAATCCATTTGGCGTTCCAGCCTTCGTTTTCCTTTCCGGTCTCGAACCAGTTCTCATCGCTTACCGCCTCCTCCCCGGCATCCGTGCACACGGTCACTGTCCAGGTATAGCGGGTGCGGGGCGCCAGCTCCATCTCAACGGGCTCCGCCAGGCTGTCAAGCTGCGCAAAGCCTGTGTCCGCCACCGTCTCTCCGTCCCGGCGCACCACCAAGCGGGCTTTCGTCTGGGCCTTTCCCTCTGCCTCCTCCACCTGCCAGGAGAAAACGGGCTTCTCCATCCAATACCCCAGGGGGGCAGTGAGATGGTTGACCTTACAGTTCGCAATCCTCATTTCCTTTTCCTCCTTAATTTAAGTTCCACGTCTGCCCTTCCAGTACCTGGCACTGGCAGAAAACTTCCGCACGCCTGGTGATGCGTCCGTCAGTTTTCTGGGCACTGGCCGGGCAGACGCTGATTGGCCCTCCCTTTTTTACAGATATTTCCGGAGATTCTCCAGCACCACCCGGTAGCCGTTGGCGTACATATGGATGCCCTCGATGGTGTACTCCTTTTTCAGCCTGCCGTTTCCGTCCGTCAGCCCGTCATTCACGTCGATGTAATGGCAGCCCATCTCCCCTGCCAGCTTTTTCACCGCCTCATTGGCCATGCGGATGTTCTCATTGGTGCGGGTGGCGAACATGCCTTTCGCCCACTCGGCATCCGGCAGTTTGTCCACCTCGTTCACCGGGTAGTAGGCCATCATGTAGATCTCCGCCCCGGGCAGCCGTTGCCGTATCATGGCGACAATCTTCCCATAGTTCTCCATCAGCTTCTCCAGGCGGTACCCGGGCCTGCTGATGTCGTTGGTGCCGATATTGATGAATATCTTCTTCGGCTCCGTGGCGAACACCATCTCTTCCATGTGCTGCAGCATGTCCTCCGTGGTGAAGCCTCCCACGCCCCGGTTGTAAATCACCGCTTCGATCCCCTCGGTCATCCGCAACTCGTCTATAGGGAATTGCTCCATCAGGGAGGAGCCTGTGAAGAGAATCTCCCCCTTCCTCACCTTTTCGTTCAGCACCCGGTAGCGCTGCAGTCTGTCCTGCTGCTCCTGCGCTCCCCTGGCCCGCATCATTTCCATGATTTCCTGCCTGTCGGCCATACTGATCCCTCCTCGCATCCCGCGCTCTCTTCCAGCCGGTTCCTCCTGAATGCCCTGGCTGTCCATCACGCCCTATTACCCATCATAGCAGAAATGCGGGGAATATAACAGATATAAAATAAAAAATCTTTACTAAAATTTTGGACGTTTGGCGGATAGCCAGATTTGCAGCGCCATGCTATACTGGATATCAGCTGCAGAACGCTTTGGGGGAGAAGCTTCCTGGAGGCCGTGGCCGCCAAGGCGGAGGATTCCGTGGATGAATGGGTCAAGACCCTGGACTGCCCCGTGCTGCGGGTGGACGGGACGAGGCCTGTGGGGGAAAACGTGGCGTTCATTGCGGAACAACTGGAACGCAAGCTCCCCTAATACCACTTCGCCTGCTCCCCCCAGATTCTGGCATACTCCCCGCCGGCCCTGACAAGCTCCTCATGGCTGCCGCACTCCACCACCTTTCCCGCCTTCATCACCACGACCTTGTCCGCATGCCTGCAGATTCCCACCCTGTGGGAAATGATGACAGAGGTCTTCCCCCGAATCAGCTTCAGGAACCCCGTGAGGATCTCATACTCCACCAAAGGATCCAGGGCGCTGGTGGGCTCGTCCAGCAGAATCAATCCGCTGTCCCGGAACAGCCCCCTGGCGATGGCCACCTTCTGCCACTCCCCGCCGGAAAGCTCGCTGCCGCCGAACTCCCGGCCCAGCTGGGCGTCCAGGCCTCCCAGTCCCCGCACCAGCTCCTGGATTCCCACAGCCTGCACCACCCCGCGGATCCGCTCCTCATCCTCCCTGCGGGTGAAGTCACTGATACAGATATTCTCCCGCAGGGAAAAATTATAGTGCACGAAGTCCTGGGGCACCAGAGAGACATCCCGGTAAAGTTCATTTTTCCGTATCCGAGCTATGTCCCGGCCGTCATAATATACGCCTCCCGAGCAGGCCTCATACGCTCCCGTCATCACCTTGGACAGGGTGGTCTTGCCGGAGCCGTTGACCCCCACGATGACCACATGCTCCCCCTTTCTGATAATCAGGTCCACCCCGTCCAGGGCATCCCTGTCCCCGCCCGGATACCGGAAATGCACGCCGCGCAGCTCCACTTCCCGCTGAAAGGGCCGGTAATCCTCCTCCCCCTCCTTTTCCGTCTCCGCCCGGAAGAAGTCATAGTATTCCTCCACATGGTGCCAGGACTGCAGGAACCGGGCCACGTATTCGCTGAGCATGGAGAGATTGTCCTGCAGCAGGCCGAAAGCCGTGAGGCAGGCCGCAAACTGCCCTACCGCCAGCCCGCCCCTGACCATCAAGAGCAATGCTATAGCCACATTCGCCACATAGCTTAGGTTCTTCAGCATCACCCCGGCCGCGGACAGCTTGATGGCCTTCAGCTCCAGCTCCTCCATCTCCCGGACCACCTCCACATTGGCCCCCACCCACTTCTCCTTCAGGAACCCGGCGAAGCCCATGGTGCGCATCTCCTTCACAGGCTCCTTGGTGCAGAAGAGCTGCCACAGATACCGAAGCCTCCTCCTTTTCCCCGACTGCTCCCTGTAGGTGTCGCTCCTCCTCTTCTCGTTCAGGACATCAATCAGCAGATGGGGCAGCACGCCCAGCACCGCCCCTGGCAGGAGCCATAGGGAAAAGCCGCTCACCACGAAGAAGGTGCTGACGCACACCAGCACTGATTCCACGTCCATCAGCAGATAGGAGAACATCCTGCTGGCGGCCAGATGCCTGGAATAGGCCGCGTCCGCCTTCCGGAAGCTGTCCAGCACCTTCGCCTCCTCCAGGGCCTCCAGCCGCAGCCTTCTGGCGTAGCCGTACATGTTCCAGCCGTAGGTGCCCTCCTTCCTGCCCTCCCCGTACAGGCCCACCGCCCGCAGCAGCATGGTGCAGACCGCGGGGAAAGCGATGCAGATGCACAGATATACGATTTTTCGTTTAAAAACAATTACGTTTCCGCCTTCCAGCTCCGCTGCCAGCTGGAAGATCTCCGCTGTCAGGACAGGCTGCCACACCTGCAGCACGCCCTCCGCGATGCTGGTGAGCAGCTTGCCCCACAGCAGGAGGGGCATGAACCTGTTCATGTCCACCATGGCCTGCCGGAAATATCCCAGATGCTTCCTCATCCCGCTCATAGTCTGCCGCCTGTCCTTTCCTGACCGATTCCTTCCCCGGCTCCTCTGGCTTCCGCCCGCTTCCCCGCTGTATCCCAGGATTGTCCTCCATTCTCTCCGGCCTCCTCCAATCCCGGCTGTTCCCCTGCCTTCTCAGGACGCCGCGCTTGGCTTTCCCTGGCTTTTGGCGGACAAGGCCGTGTCACGGTTCCACCTGCCCGCGCCGGACAGGGCTCCATCCCGCTTTCATCTGCCTCCCCCACCGGTAGCTGCTCCGGGCTCTCCGCATACCAGGAGCTCTGGGCCAGGTACATCGTCCTGTACAACCCCTCTGTCCCCATCAGC
>CAMQOJ010000092.1 GCA_947003375.1 uncultured Lachnospiraceae bacterium | reverse complement strand
ATAATGGACCATGGATTATAAATATCACGCCTATTCCCAAAGGTAAAACCCTCGTACCAGGCACGGACTTCTTCCTTTCCCATACGCCCAAATTCGTCCATAGCGGCAAACACTTCTGATTCCGTAAAACCGAAAGAAGCCTCATATTTACATGAGGTAGAGGTGACTACCTCCAGATGGTTTAAGTCGGAAAAAATAGACTCTTTGCTTATACGTGTAATACCTGTCATGACCGCCCTCTCCATATATGGGTTCGTCTTGAAAGTAGAATTGAACAGGTTTCGGACAAATGCCGCCATTTCATCCCAGTATCCGTGCACATAAGCTTC
The DNA here is from genome assembly GCA_947003375.1 of uncultured Lachnospiraceae bacterium. Taxonomy (GTDB): domain Bacteria; phylum Bacillota; class Clostridia; order Lachnospirales; family Lachnospiraceae; genus Acetatifactor. The sequence goes on along the minus strand of CAMQOJ010000092.1, from coordinate 10,781 downwards.
CTGCATGGGGGTATCATATTCATCCAATAAAATGATGACTCTTTTCCCATAATAATCCGCAAGGAATTCCGATAAGGCTTTCAAGGAATAAGAAGCTACGGAATCACCCATTGTAGGGGATATTTCATGGAAGATATCCGGAAACTTTCTCTGATTCGGCCCCTTATCCTGCAAGGCTGAATATCTGTCATATACGCTTTTGATGATGCGGCAGATTTTATCCCTTGCACTTCCAAAGGATGTTTCCTTCACATCTGCAAAGCTTAAGAAGATTACCGGATAGCTGCCCTGGAGGCTGCGGTACTTCTCTTCTTTCCATATGTCGAGTCTTTCAAATAAGGTGCCTTTATCTGCATGTTCCACGGAAAAGAAATGCTCCAGCATGCTCATGGCCAGAGTCTTGCCGAAGCGCCTGGGGCGCGTAATTAAGGTCACATCGTCCTGATTTTCCCACCATTCCTTAATAAACGCGGTCTTATCCACATAAAAACAATTGTTTTGGATGATTTTCCCAAAATCCTGTATTCCTATTCCTACTGTCCTTGCCATTTGACACCTCCCCTTATTTTCCTATTGATTAATTCTTCCCTATACGCACGCTCCCCGAGGTCGGCGTATCCTCCCGCAATCATGTGCAGCAGGGTGGACTTCCCTGAGCCGGAACTCCCCATGACCGCAAGGAACTCGTCGTCCCCGATGGTTAGGCTTATGCCGTCCAATGCCCTGACCTTGGCGCCTCCCAGGTTTTTGATTTCAATCATAACTGCCCCCCAATGTTGCCGCTTTCATTCAAAAGCCATTATTGATGCTGACTGTCATGTGTCCTTACCTCCTTTTGTCCTGCCGGACGTGTCTCACTTATTTCCTCTCTTCTTTCAGGAGCCGTATCCTGTTCTGGATGATGTTTAGTACCTCTTCCAGGCTTTTCTGGCCCGCAAAGTAATATGCCGCCTCCTCCTGCATTATCCGGAGGATGCTCATATCCCCTCTCTTTACGGTCGCGGCCCCCTCCACCAGCTTCCTGAGGCTGTCAGTGTCCTCCGGCCTGGCCGCATAGACATCTACCTGCTCCCCGCCCATCTCATAGGACATGATTGGGGCTTCCTGCCGTCTGCCGCTCCTGTCGGTGTACCACTGTATCTTTTCCGCATCCTTCATCTGCCTTTCGAAGACATCCCTGTCTATGGAAAAAGCGTAGTTGGGCGTAATCCCATCCTGCCAGCTCTTGGTGAAAAAGCTCTCCACGAATCCCCAGGCGGCATCCTTATGGCGGCTCTGTGCACAGACAGCATAACAATTGTCCGGATAAAAGACCATGCCGTTTCCCGCGCCTCCTGGATACCCCACGAAAGTCGAATCCTCTCCCCACCTGGACTTATTGTAGAGATATGTCTCCGGGTCCATCATGACAAGCTGCTCGAACAGAAGCTTTCCGTCGCGCCTGAGGGAATCATCGGCAACATATACAGCCGTCTCCGGCATATAATCCGCCAGGCAGATATATTTTTTCAGCAGATCCTCCTCTGGAATAAAGTCCATATCCCCCGCCCCAAGCATGGCTATCACGCAGCACTCCAGCATGTGGTTTTTGCTTATCATGCCATCCCGCAGCCCGGATTCTTCCTCCAGAATGCGCAATAGTTCCTCCACCGTCCATGCGGCACCCTCTGATGCCCATTTCTCCTTCGCAATGAACCCGCCCAGATGGAAATTCGTCGGGAGCATGTACAGCCTACCCTCCGACAGCAGCGCATGATAGACAGAAGGAATCAGCTTTTCTGCGCTGACTACTTCGCTGCGCTCCAGATAGGGCGACAGATCCTCCAGAATTCCACGCGCTCCCATATCCCGGTCATCCATGTATCCGCCGTCCATCTGGATGATGTCTGGGCCCTTCCCTGCCATGAGCTCCACATAGAGTCGGTCTGCCGCCGCGGACTCGTCCTCTTTCCCATAGTCCACCATCCGGATGAGCACATCCGGGTGCGTCCGGTTGTACGCGGCCACCGCTTTCCGAGTGGTAGCGCTGTCCGACACGAATCCAAGCAGCAGCTCCTCCCGCTCCGCCCCGGGGCTTCCGCCGTCCCACTGGGCTTCATACAGGATATTCTCTTCCCGGAAGATGAACCGGGGCGCTTCCCCATCCCCATACATGCCGATCACAGAGTCTCCCTGGACTCCGATATCTGTCCATTCGTATATTTTCGTACAACTTCCCGTTGAAAGGTCACACAGGGATGCAGCCGTCTCAGTGTACATAAATACTGCATTTTCCGCCTGTCCCGTCCTGTTGAAGCGGGCTTCCCCGGAGATGTCCTTCAGGGTGCCGAATCGGCCGTTCTCCCGGTTCAGCGTACCGGGGACATTCCGGAAATTCTCGGACTGTAATGTCAGGGCATAGTTCCCACCGGTATACAGGACATCGATGTCCCTGGGCTCCTCCCAGTCCTCTTCCTCTACAAGCTCACCGTCCCGGGAAATCAGCCGATATCCAAATCTTGAAAGCAGCAGGACCTCTCCTCCCGGCACCGCTCTTATCCGCCAGTCCGATAAACCTGCCGTGCCGCTGGTCTGACGAAGGTTGTCCAGCTCTGCCAGAGTCCTTTCGCTGCCATCTGCGGACACCTCCAGCAGCTTTACGAAATCCTCTTCCTCCGGGTCTTCTGCGGTTTCTGCCAGGAGAAAATAAGCTGTCCCGTCCTCTCCCGCAGTGAAGTCATATACATATCTCTGGCTGTAGTCAAAGCTGCAGAATGCCTCCTCCGGGAAATCCGCCCCGGCTTTTGCATAATAATACCTCTGGATAAATATCGTTTCCGCGTCATCTGTCTCTACGCCATCTGTCTCTGTGTCATCTGTTTCCTCAGCATCTATTTCTTCAGCATCCGTTTCCAGCAAGACGCTGTCCCCACAGCATCGGAGGCTGCCAAAGGTCTCGTCCTCTTTCAGGGGAATCATTGTGACGCTCAATCCCGCCCCCACACTGTCTTCCTCGCCCTGTAGGGCGGCATTCTGTGCCGCCCCACAAGAGCAGAGAATCACAGCAGACAGCACAAATATGCTAAATACTTTCAATCTCTTCATCATTATCCTGTACCATTCATATCACCGCCGCCGTCTTCGGCCACACGGTTGCCCGGCTCACTGTCCAGGATTATGGACAATGTCCTTATTCTTTAACCCCTTCCCGATAAACGGCACCTCGAAGAAGTCCCTGGGGTTCTCACGGATGATATAGTCCATATAGTTTCCTATCATCATGGCATAGACGTAGTACCCCATGGCATTGGGGTGGCCGCCCATGGCGAAGGCCTTCCGCATTCCCTCATCATACACCGGCCCCTCATGGGACATGTCGATCAGATAGGTATAGGAGAACAGCCCGCACATCTTCTTCATCTCGTCGGCGATGGCGCAGATGACCGGATCCGCCTGCTCCTCCCCCCGCCTCTGCATGGAGACCAGGAAGATCCGCGCATCCTTTTCTATGCCCTTGAGCCTGGACACAATCCGTCCCATGTCTCCGAGGAAGGTATCCGGATTGGCCGCCGAATCCTCCGGGTGGATGTCCGCCACGCTGCCCGCGGGCTGGTTTGCACCGAATATGTCGTTATTTCCCAGCGCGATGATATAGGCCTGGTTCCACTGCCAGAAGCCGTTCCGGTCCGCCCAGCTCTCCAGGTACTCCCTGGCGGTCATGCCGCCCCTGGAGTAATTGCGGTACACTGTCCCCGTCAGCCGCTCCAGGATAGCCGGCCAGGAATACTCGTACATATCGTGGTAGAGGGTATTGCCCTCCTGGTCATGGGACTCGAACTCCCCGGAGGACAGAGAGTCCCCGATGACGCCGATTTCCTTGAAGATTCCGGCGAACCCGCAGGCCGCCTTCATATTGTCCAGGGGCTTCTCCCCCGGTGCCACCATAAATAAATCCAGATTCATGTCGCCCTCCTGTGTCGTTGACGCATACTGCTTAACAGTTGAAATTTCCGAGTACCCCGGCTACATAACGCCAGCCATATATGTTCAACCAGTGCAGTACGGTAAATTCTGGCGTTATGCAGTATAAATCCTATTATATAGGATCCCCCGTCAAAACACAACAGGAACCTGTCCCCAGTATCTCCACGGGGCCGGAGATCACTTCCCTGGCCACATACAGCACGCTGTCCGCCCGGGCCTCCACGATCCATTTCACCAAAGTCATCTCCCCCCGCTGGATTTCGATGCAGGTGATACAGCGGGGATGGACGCAGCTGCCTGTATTATAATAGAAAGAGGGCTCTTCGGGCAGCACCGGGCGGTGGGTATGCCCTGTGATTAAAATGTGCCGGCGGGTTTCAGCCCAGCTGCGCAGGCTCTCCTCGCACCTTTCCTTCACCTCGTAATTCTTGGCGGCGCTGGTGGGATCTAAGAACCCCAGGTTCTCCAGGGGGTTCCAGAAATAGCGCACCAGGAACCGGGCCAGAGGCCAGAGGGTGGAGTTCAGGAAGCTGGCCTGGTGCCCGTGGGTCAGGTACAGGGACTTCTCCGGCGCGGACTCGGCGTAGAGGATGACGGCCTCCAGGAAGGCCGGATTCTTTCTGCGGACGATGTTGTGGTTGCCGTAGAGGAGGTGCAGCCGCCCCTTCTCCTCGAACCGGGCGAACATGCAGTAGATGTCCTCGTGGATCTCCGTAATGTTGCGCAGCTTCCGGTTCTCCCACAGCTCCTCCCCGTCCCCCAGCTCGATATACGTAAAACCGTTCCTATAATAATGTTCCATCGCCGCATAGTACAGGTGCTGGTTCTTCAGGAAATTGTCCGAGGAGGTGCCCACGCCCCTGTGGCAGTCGCTGATGAGCACATACCGGGAGCATCGGTGGAAGGGCAGGACCAGCGCCTGGGAGAAGGCGCGGTCCAGACGTCCTTTGGCGCTCATGGCTTTTTCCTGCCACGGGGCCTGCACCTGCGGCGGCATTTGGGGCGGCGGCATCCGTGCTTCCTGTGGCATCGCCTGTGGAAACGGCGCAGCCGCATCAGCCTCCGGAAGCAGAACGGGATATAGTAGTACAGGAACAGGATGCGGTCCTCCGTGCATGTAAAGGGCCTGGTGACCCAGAGGAAGAGGCGGCAGTTCATCCTGTTCAGACACTGGGACAGCCTGCGGCGCAGCCGGGTCAGGAAGCCGTAATGCTCCTGTATCGGCCGATGGAAGATAAAGGACAGACAGAGGTTCTGCACCGTGATGCACTCGGCGGCAAATCCCGCCCGGCACAGGCCCCGGTAGAAGGCTTCCAGCATCTCTCTGCTGCCGAAGCAGACCGTTGCCTTCAGGCACAGGCTGGAGGGGCAGGCGAACACGCCCGGCAGGAAGGCCGTGAGCCACCAGTGCCTTTCGGAAATCTTCACGCAGGCGCCGTTCTCCAGGGACAGCTGCATGGTACAGTTCAGCATTTCGGCCTCGCCGGCCGCCTGGAAATGCGCTGTCCGGTATTCCGTCTCGGACAACAGCCTGTCTGCGTGGTAAATGCCGATTTCAGCGCCGGCATTGATGCCGTACTGACCCTTCCAGAATTCAATCAGCCATGTCCGGCCCCTGTAGTTGAAGTACACCGGAAGGGAGTCGAAGACCATCTGGAAACGGGGGGCCATGAAGTCGTAAATCCAGGTATAACCGGCGCTCTTCTGCCAGGCGTCCAGGGTGGAGGAGAAGAATCCGCAGCAGCAGTGGTACGCATAGCCGAAGGGTTCCGCCAGCTCCTCCAGCAGGGAGCATTTTTCACATTTCTCCATGTCCCGGATCCTGCAGATGATCTTCCTCCTGCGGAAGCGGCAGAACAGCATGCTCAGGAGAGCAAGCAAAAGTAAGATGAACAGAGCAGCATACATAATGGTAACCTATAATCCTATGTGGTTTTGCTCTATTATATGCTAAGGTCAGGAAAGGTGTACCGCGTCCGCTATTGCTGCTGCTTTATCGTATCCACAATGGACAGCCTCCCAATCTTCCTGATCGGCCGCCGGATAGCCAGCGCCGCGGAACTGAAGCAGAGGATGACGATCAGCGCCAGCGACGGGGCCGGAAGCCGCCAGCTAATCCCCCATTTGTCGGCGATCAGGAACCGGAACATCATCTTGTTTAAGGGCAGTCCCAGAACGCACCCGGCTATGCACCCCAGCACCGCGTAGGCAGCCGCTTCGGCGGCGATCATGCGATAGAGCTGCCCGGTGCCCATGCCGATGGAGCGCATCACGCCGTACTGCCTTGTCCTTGCAGCCACGCTGGCGTTCATGCTGTTGAAGATATTGAATACGGTTATCAGCGCGATGACAATCAGGAAACCATATATGAATACCGCGCCCGTATAGTAGGAACTCTGGGCCTCCTCGTTGGACAGCCTTTTCCGCCAGGGTGCAGTCCGCCGGAAGAAGGCTGCGTATGGCCGAAACCGTTCTGCCGCTGTCCGTAAGCTTCCCGCCGTCTGCAAGTTTATCGCTGTCCATGGCTTTCCCGCCTTCCGAAGGCTTTCCGCTGTCTGCGATTTTCCCGTCTTCCAAAAGCCTCCCTCCTCCAAGCTGTACGTCAATGGCGGCATAGCCCACAGCGCCTACGCTTTCCGTGAACAGCTCCTCGGAGCATATGATATAGCCCAAGCTTCCCGCCGGGCATGACGCATTGGCGGAAGACAGAATCCCCGCGATCCTCACCTGCTTCTCCCCCAGAGGCGCATGGAGCGTCACCACATCCCCCAACTGCCAGAGCATCCCGTCCCGGTAGGACACCAGGATATCCGTGGTTCCCCCACAGACGGCATCCAGGTCCCCCCGGTTCAGCTCCTCTCTGGCCCATCCGAACTGCTTCTCCTCATAGGAGACCAGCGCGGCCGTACCGCTCTCCGCCCCAGAGGAAACGGACAATCCTGCCCAGATAGCTCTTCATCTCGCTGTCACCCCCAAACCCTTCAATCTGCCGTCGGTCATGCGCAGCACCCTGTCCGTGGCGTCCGCGTGGCTCTCATTGTGGGTAATCATCAGGATGGTCTGGCTGTACTTGGCCGACATGGATTTCAAGAATGATTTCGTGGTACATCCGAAGGGCTGCCAGCGGCGTCTTCAGCTGATGGGACACATCCGAGATCATGTCCTGTAGAAACAGCCGCGTCTGTCTCTCATGCTCTGCCTGGGCCGAGAGGATTGTGGCCAGCTCATTGATCCTGTGGAACAGGCCGTACCAGGCTCCCGCCTCCTGGCTGTGGATCCGCCGGTCCGTGTCCCCTTCCAGGAAGCTGGCAATCACGGCGTCCGCCTTTGCGACCATGGCCCTCTGGCTTCTGATGTAAAGGCCCACCGCCACAAAAACCGCGGAAAAAATGCCAAAAAGCATACCACCAAGCAAGATGATGGTATGCCTCCTGTAAGCGGCCACAGCCGGAATCAGGCCCGGGGCCGTGTCTTCACTGTAGCCTGCCCCATGCAGGGCCTGCCGCCCCGCCTCCAGTTCAAAGACAGTCTTGTCTTTCGTAAAAGCGGCTGCCACAGCCTCCTCCGGATGGCCCAGCAGATAACCCGCCGCCCCGTAATCATGCTCCACCATCGTCTTCCGGAAGTCCCCTGTCATCCACAAAACAAGCACAGCCGAAGCCTTTCCCATCCCCTGCATCCTCCCCTACTTCCTACTCTTCTACGAAGTTATTTGCACGCTTCCATTGATAGCCGCCCCCAATCTCCGTCAGCAGCATCGTAGGAGAGCCGGGATCGTCTTCGATTTTCCTCCGCAGCCTGCGGATGTACACCGAAAGGGTATTGTCGTCCACATAGTTGCCGTTTCCGTCCCAGAGGCGGTCTAAGATCAGCTCCCTGGACAGGACGCGGTCCGGATTTTCCAGGAACAGGCATAGCAGCTTGTATTCCACCAAGGTCAAGGCCAGTTCCGTCTCCCCCTTCCAGACCAGGCGCCGCGACGGATCGATCCGGATTCCATTGGATTCCAGGATGGCGTCCCTCTTTTGGAACTGCCCGGAGCGGCGCAGCAGCGCGTTGATCCTCGAAAGGACTTCCCCCAGCCGGAAGGGCTTCGTGATGTAGTCATCCCCGCCCATGTCCAGCCCCTTCACGATGCTGATTTCCTCATCCGAAGCAGTGAGGAAGATAATCGGGACGGAGGAATCCTTCCGCGCTTCCCTGCAGATGTCAAAGCCGGTCCCGTCCGGCAGGGTGACGTCCAGCAGCAACAGCCCGTATCGGTCTGCGGGGAAATAGCGGTACGCCTCCTTCACGGTACGGGCAGTGTCCACGGTAAAGCCGTTCTTCTCCAGGGTGAACTCCAATCCCTCGATCAGGCTCAGGTCATCTTCCACATACAGTATCTTCTTATCCTTCATATCGTTTTACCCCTCCGGATGCCTCAGGCATATCCAAAGCAGGGCCGCAGCCTCCCCGGCCAGCAGCCCCCACAGGACGGTCAGCAGCATGGGCCAGGCCCCGATGCCTCCCGCAAGGAGCAGCATCCCTGCCGGAACCACATATTTCCGGGGATGGTGCCACAGGTCGCTTTCAATCTTCCAGTCCCGGATGGGGCAGAGCCATTCCAGCAGCACGGACAGAATCGCGCTCTGCAAGGCAAAGAAAAGGGCCCCGGCCACCATGGGGGCGGCGACGCTCCCCTTCTGTATCTGCCAGCTGCACAGGTATATGCCGTTAGCAGCCATGTTGCACCCGAAGAGGAACAGGCAGTACGGGATGCAGAACGCCCTTCTCTGTCCGGGCAGGAACCGGACCGCCTGTTCCAGGTCGCGGTCACAGGACAGCAAGATGCAGACCGGCGTATTCAGGCACAGAATCGCAAAGCCGACGGGTATGGCGTCCAGCCCGGCCATCTCCCCCAGGAAGTATGGCAGCACCACGGCCACGCACCACATCACGGCGGTATTGGCCAGGTAGTTTCTGTGGCGCCCCATGTAGCGGAAAAAGTACCGCCACAGGGACGCGTTTCTGTGCCGCCTGACCGCATGGCCTTTCCCGCCCTCCCACTGGCAGAAGTCGTATCCCTCCGCCCTCCCCAGCAGCAGGACGGCAAGCAGGCCATCCGCAGCCAGCAAAGGAATCATCCAGAGTCTGCTTCCAAAAAGAAGAATGGCCGCTGCCACGGCACTGGCCCAAAGGACACCGGCATACCAGTATTTTCGCAAAGAATAGACAGCGGCCGCCAGCAGGACGGCGTGGATCATGCAGACCGCAATCCCCAGCAGCTCCATGGGACGCCAAGAGGAAACGGCCAGCAGGACCGCCAGCAGCAGCCCTGTCTTCGTCACCGCCGCATAGGCCCCCAGCGCGGCGACATAGGAAAAGACGAATTCCCCGCGCCCCAGGGGAAGCATCAGCATATGCTCTATCTCCACGGCATTGTCCCTGGCGGAAAGGGCCTGCCACATCACGCCCGCGGTAAAGGCGCTTACCAGGAATATCCGGACAGAGGGCGCGATCCGCACCTGAAACCCGGCAATGTACAGTCCCCAGAACACGATCAGATCCACGAAGAGCGTCCGGGGCAGCCGCTCATATTTTGCCCCGAACAGCTTTTTGGCAAAGGCCTTACCTGTCATCTTCATCGTGCAGCGCCTCCCGGATGTGCGCGGCGTTTATCTGCCCGCGCTCGAATGTCTGCCGGATCCGCCCCTCCTCCAGGACGAATACCCGGTCAGAGGTCAGCGTGATGCTCTCCAGGATATGGGAGGAGAACAGAAGCGTCCCGTGCTCCTTATACTCGGAAATCTGCCGGTACAGGTATTCCGTGCTCTGGAAGTCTAGGCCGTTGACCGGCTCGTCCAGCAGGAGCAGCCGGGGCTGCAGGGCAAAGGCCGCAATCAGATCGGCCTTTTTCCGTTTGCCGGTGGACAGCTCCTTCAGCAGAACATCCTCATATTCTTCGAAGCGAAAGCCCCGCACCAGCTCCGCCGCATCCGGCACCTCCCGGCCATAGGCCCCGCATACATAGCTCAGGTATTCCCGGAAGGTAAAATAGGAGAAGGAGCTGTCCTCGGCAAATACGGTATAGCGGCAGCGCTTAAAATCCTGTTTCCGGAAATCCACGGGGGAGCCGCAAAAGCGGAGGCCGTCCGCGCGGAAGGTGGGGAGCAGGCCGGAGAGCACCTTCAGGAACGTGGTCTTTCCGGCTCCGTTCAGTCCTATCAGCCCTGCCACCTCCTGTTCCGCCAGGGCAAAGCTAAAGTCCGAAAGCACCTTTTTCCGGTCGCTGTACCATGCGCTCAGATTCTTGATATCCAGAAGCGCCCTGTCCATGTCATATGCCCCCTTTGCCGTCTTTTTCTTTTCTCCATATGGTGTATGCGGAATACAGGAAGGCGATTGCTAAGATGACGTACAGCCCCATCATGGGGAAGATTCCTGATATGCCGCAGGCGATAGCTGCTGCCAGCCAGATCAGGCCTATGATTCCGCGAATGTATGCATGGCGCATTATTTTTTCCTCCTTAAGATTATTTCAATCCAAAGTGTAACACAACCAATTTGACCATTTTCTCCAGTTCCATCGTTCCATCATTTATGACAGAATAGTAATCCTTATCCCGGCACTGCCTCTGCACTTCCCTAGCAAACAGGGCATCTCTGTCCATCCAGTTGCGAAAAGCCGCTTCCCTATCACTGCATCCCTCCAATACCAGAGGAACAAAATCTCTTTTTCTATAATGAGCGACCTGAAATTCTATCGTAGGCGTAATGGAGAGATAACCTGTCTCTTATACACATCTCCGAGCCCACGAGACAGATGAGGATCTCGT
>CAMQOJ010000091.1 GCA_947003375.1 uncultured Lachnospiraceae bacterium | reverse complement strand
GGACAAGCTGGTGGGCGAGGTAGTGGTAACCGGCGAGAACAACGGGCTCACCGCCAGGATCTACCCGGATCAGGACGTGGTGGCGGCAAAGCGGATGAGCGAGGAGAAGATTCAGAAGGAGCTCCAGGCCTTTCTGGACAAATACAACAAAGGCCAGCCCAGCTACCGCCAGATTACAGGGCTGGTCGTCCGGAAGCACCCTTTCATCAAAAATTCCACCAGGAAGATAAAGCGGCAGGACGTTCTGATCGACGAGGAGCTCCCTACGACATAAAGGGGAGCATGCCCGCGATAAAGGCCTGGGTCAGGATATCGGCCACCACCTCTGCCGGAGCCTGGAAATCCTCCCTGCTCCATTTGTGGAGGACGCCAATCGTACTGCCGATTGAACAGGCGATCATGTAGGATACCTCTTCTTTGCTGTGCTCGGAAGGCTCCGTATCCTGCATGACCTTCGCCACATAGCGGTGCAGCATGGTGATGGATTTCTCAAAGAACCCGTCCCCTCTGGGGCTTCTGAGCAGATTTGCCAGAAACGGGTTCGTCCTGGTGTAGTCGCATATCGTCAGGAAAAAGGATTTGCACATATCGTGGTCATTCTTCGGATGGAACGTCTCCATGAGGGAGAAGATGTCCTGGATTGTCTTATCCTCAATGGCCGACACAAGAGCCGGAACGTTTTCGTAGTGGTTGTAAAAGGTGCTGCGCACCACTCCGGCTCTTTTTATGATATCGGACACCGTTATCTTGTCCATGTCCTTTTCCTTCAGGAGCAAAAAGAACGCGTCATATATGGCTTCGTCAGCCACAAAATATCTTTCATCCTGTATCTCATGAGTCATGAAGCAGCCGTACCCTTTCCCTGGTTGACCTTTCCGTTGCCTGCCAATCCCCGACGCCTGTGATTCGTAAACAACTCCATTCTACCTGAAAACCATGGGAAATGCAATTCCATTTTTATTGATTCCCGCGAGCAATGAGCCAAGCGGCCGTGCTTGCACGGCCAGTTGGCGAATGCCGCGAGGGTCAAATACCCCGCTGCTCTGCAGCGTTGCAAGATTGATACCCCGTTGCTTGCAGCGGGGTATTTGATTACCGATAGAGCGAATATATGCTATCATTATAGCAGAAAAATTACGAAAAAACACATTAGAACCAGGTATGAGGGCACAGATATGGCAAGGACAACAGGCATCGGAAAGCAGGATTTCGAAGCCATCATCACAAGCATTATTTAAGGAACAGATGGATGGACAGCTCCTGTCCCTGCAGAGATGCGTCCACCTGGCCCCCGTGGAGCTCCACGATGCGCTTTACAATGGCTAGCCCCAGCCCGGAGCTTTGGGGGGCGCTCCTGGCCCGGTCTCCACAGTAGAAGCGCTCAAAGATCCTGTCGGGCTCAATGCCGTGAGGATCCGCCACCCGGTTGGTGATACAGATATGGAGCCGGCCCGTGTCCTGTGCCGTCACGGTTACCGGGGCGGCATGGTGGGCGTACCTGCGGGCGTTGTCCAGCAGATTCTGGAACACCCGCACCATCTGTCGGGTATTGATATGGGCCATATGGCTTTCCGCCTCCAGCTGCCACGAAAGCGTCAGGCCCTCCGCCTCCATAAGGACTTTATATTCATAGAGGATATGCCGCAGCAGTTCCAGCACATCCCTTTTCTCCAAGTCCGGTAATTGGTCGGCGGAGTTCAGCTTCGTGTATTCAAACAGTTCGTTGATCAGCCCGTTCAGCCCTGTCAGACGCCGTTCCACGACTTCGATGTATTCTGCAAAGCGCTGCCTGTCTTCGGGCCCCGTCTCCTTCAGCAGCTCCACATAGCCGATGATCGAGGTAAGGGGGCTGCGCAGGTCATGGGAGACATTGGTAATCAGCTCATCCTTGCTTCGTTGCTGCCTTTTCTCCCTCTCCTCCTTTTCCCGAAGCTGGACGGACATCTCGTTGATGACGGCGCACAGCCGGGTGATCTCATCGTCCCCCTGCAGTTCCATGGTCCTTCCAAAGCCCTCCTCCCGGATTTTCTGGATTTCCTGGGACAGGTACTCCACATACCTGACCCTGCGGTTGATCCTGACGGAAAAGGAGACAATAAAGCATATCACGGTAAGCGCCACTGCCACCACCGCCGGGAGATATTCGGCGGCAATGAGGTATCTATAGCCCAGATCATGAAAATAATCCCACATCCCGGAATGGAGCAGAAGCTGCATCATGGACAGCACCACCGCCAGCACCACCAGGCTGACAGCAAGGGAGACGCAGGCCGCCTTCAGGAAATATGCCGTGAGGCGTTTTTGGTATGAGGAGGACAGTCTTCTGTAAACCAGGAAAATCACGAAAACCGTTCCTGCGATGACAATGCCATTGATTAAAATATAGTTTGGAATCATTCGCAATACCGTCATATCTAATACCCTCTTCCCCAACAGGTCTTGATAAAATCCGAATGGACATTGTCCCAGTTCAGTTTATTGCGGAGATTGGCGATATGCATCATCACCGCATTTTCCGAACAGAAGAATTCTTCATGCCATACCGCTTCATAAATCTGTGCCATAGTCAGCACCTGCCCCTTGTTCCGCAGCATATACTCCAGGATGTCGTACTCCTTGCGCGTCAGCCTCACTTCCCGCCCGCTTACCCATACCTGGCGGCTTTCCATGTCCACCGTCAGATCCTCCGTCTGGAGCGTGTGCGCCGGCTTTTCCGTCTCATTGTACTGTTTATAGCGGCGGAGCTGGGCTTTGATGCGGGCGAGGAGCTCAATGGGCTGAAAGGGCTTGGTCACATAATCGTCTCCCCCCACCGTGAGCCCCTGTATGATGTCTATGTCTTCTGATTTTGCCGACATGAATATGATGGGCATTCTGCTTTTTTCCCTTATCTGTAGGCAGGCGCTGATGCCGTCGATTCCCGGCATCATCACGTCCATCAGAATCAGGTCTACCTGATAGTGTTCCAGGATATCCAGCGCCTGCGCAGCATTCTCACAGGTGAGGTAACGGTAGCCCTCATTGCCCAGGTAAATGCCCAGAAGCCTGCAGATATCTTTATCGTCGTCAACAACCAGTATGAATTCTTTCATGATAGTTTGCTTCTCCCTTTTTGCAGAAATGCTGCAGCGCCGCCGAGGCAAGGAACATAAACAGGAGCTCCACAGCAATCATCTGCCATCGCCTCAGGCCGCACAAGCTGCCGAAAAACCCCGAAAAGGCAATCATACCGATGGATATGATTTTAGCAATTATACCAATTTTCAGAAACTGAGGCAATGATATTTTAAAAAAAGCAGAGCCTGCGCAGAGCACTTCATCGGACACAAGCGGAACAATCAGCAGTACGCCGAGAATCCAAACGCGGTATCGCCCCGTGAGCTGCTGCAGCCACGCAAGCTGCCGCCTCTCTTTTTTTCCTTTAAAAATACGATGTACGATCAGGGAAGATAAGGAATACATAATCGTCAATCCCAGCACGGAGCCTGTGACCCCAAGGGCAAAAGCTCCCAGGCTGCCGATCCGTCCGGTTCCCCACAGTACCACTGCCGTTTCCGGCACCGGAATACAGATAGGGAGCAGCACGCAGACAAGAAAATAGACACACCACATAACGACACCTCCTGGTATTGGCTCATGCCATACTGTCCGCAGAGATTTGCTTCTCGTGGCAGCATTTCCGTTTCATGTGCAGCACATATGCCGGGGGGAGATTTTGCCAGACCCTTACAATCCTCTGGATATGGAAATAATTTTCCAGAAAGGCTTTCCGCAGCAGTGTATACTGGAATGTGGTAAATACGCCTTCGGCTCCGATAGCCTCTTGGGTCTGTGACAGTATTCTATGGGACACCTGCCGGGGGAGTGATGTAAATGGCAGTCCGGAAATGATATAATCCGCATGCTTAAACCCCTGTTCTCTTAAGAAGCTGCATACATTTCCGGCATCTCCGTGAATCAGCACCACTCCCGGCATTCCCTGGAACTGTTTCCGAAGCATCTCATAAAAACAATCATTCTGTTCGATCACTATATAAGTCGTGTCCCGCCTTTTTCTTGCTGCCACCTCTCTGGTAAATACGCCCGTCCCCGCCCCGTATTCTACAATGCAGCGCGCTTTCTCGAAATCGATAGAAGCCGTCATGGCCGCCGCCAGATGCCTGCTGCTGGGTGCAATGGCCCCAATCGTGTTCGGAGCGCTGATGTATTCTCTTAAAAACTGCCACATGGGATATGCCTCCTCTAAACAATAGAATTCACGCCTGCATTCAGCGTGTTATGCTGTCATTTGATGATTTCAGTATAAAGAGGAGGTATAAAGAGAAAACCGTAAGAATTATAAAGATTTCTTTAGAGAATAAAGCTATCTGCGCAGGAGGAAACCGGACGCAAAACGCTCCGCGTGGCGGAGCGCTGGACCGGGGAGCGGAAACGGTAAGGGCAAAAGAAAGGCACTGCTTTTATATGTACAGCATTTTTGCCTTCTGTACCAGCCCCGGCTCCCTCTCCAAGGCAGCCACATCGTGGGCGACGACTATGACCAGCGCACCCTCCGCAGTCTTGCTCAGCTCCTCCCATATCAGGAGGCTGTGTTGTCTGTCCACCCCCGCAAAGGGCTCGTCCAGCAGGTAGACGGGAGAGTCCTCCAGCAGCGCCCGGGCCAGGAGCAGGCATTTGCGCTGGCCGCCGGAAAATTCCGTCCCTCCGCTGCCGATAGGGGTGTCCAGCCCCTTTTCCAGCCCGAGGATCCATCGCTCCAGTCCCAGCCTCCTAAGCAGTGCCAGAATCCTTTCGTCCTCCGCGCTGCTGCGCCACAGGATGTTCTCCCGGACAGTCCCCTGGAACAATGCGTCCTCCTGAGGCATATAGGTAATCTGGCTCCGGACGCTCTCCAGGGTATATTCCTCAAGCTTTCGCCCGAAGAGGCAAATCGTGCCCGACCCGTAGGGATATATTCCTGTCAACAGCCGGAAAAAGGTGGTCTTCCCCCTTCCGCTTTCCCCCATCAGGAGATAGAGGCCCTTTGCCTCCAGGTTCAGATCCCCATACGAGATATGTCCCCCCCGGCATGCCACGCCCCGGGCCTCGATTCCCGCCTCCGTCTGGGAGGAGAAGCGCAGATTCTCCCCTCCTGAGGGCCCTCTCTCCTCCTCCAGATCCAGGATGTCATGGAGTCTGCGAAAGCCCACAATCCAGCCCTGGAAGGCGGCATAGCCGGAAGATATCCCTAAAAACATGGCGGTGATCAATGCCGTCATTTGATACAGAACCACCATGTCTCCCAGCCTGATTTCCCCTCTTCGGTACAGGATACAGCCCGCGAAAAGCATTCCCACGCTCTGTAGATACTGCAGCAGCGCGCCTCCTGATCCCTCCGCTGTCTTCTGGGCGGCCAATCTGCGGGAGAGCTGCCGGAAGCCGAAAAGGTTCTCCAGTACTTTCTCCTCAAAGGCATCCGCCAGGCCGCACAGCCTGATCGTCAAAGCGTTCTGGAAGCTTTCGCCGCAGAGGCCCAGTGCAGCCGCCCTGTTCTCCTGAAGTCCGGCGATGGTGGCACGCTCCTTCCGGATGACCAGTGTCTGGGCGCCCCAGCACAGCGCTCCCATCCCACAGGCCAGGAGGCATAGCTTCCAGTGGATGGCAGCCACCGCAGCCGTAGCACCGATGCAGGAAATCAGGGTCATGCATGGCATCAAGATACCGCCTAATATAGAGGATACCGTTTCCACGTCCGAATTCATCCGGGAGAGCAGCTCCCCCTTCTGGCCCATGGCGGACACCTTATCGTACCGGGCCCTCAATATGCTGCCATAGAGAATGGCACTCAGCTGATTCCTCATCCTGTGTATGGTCACCGACTGCCAGAACAGCCCTGTGGTGTCAAATGCCAGGAATGCCAGGATGTACAGCGCCAGGGAGGCCAGCTGCCCGGACAAATCCGATGTCTTTCCGCCGTCCGCCAGGTTCAGCACGCTGCCGCCGACGAGGGCCGTAAGCCATGTAATCAGGAAATTGCGGCATGCTACCATAATGGTGCTCATTGTGTAGGGAACTGCCCATCTGCGCATCTTCCGCAGTAAAATCCGGTTCTTCATCTCTCCAACCTCTTTCCCGGCCGCCTCATGCCCCTCCAGCCATCCTGGGTGCTTCCTCTCTTCCGCCTCCCCAACATCCCTCAAACAGAGCTATATATGGGCCTCTATTTCTACTGTGCATCGGTTCGGCCCCAAAAGCGCTGATTCCGTAAGTTCCCTGTCATGGGTAATCACGGCTACGATTTTTTCTTCCGCGAGCTTCGCCAAAAGCGCCGTGAAGCATTCCCTGTTCGCCCTGTCCAACGCACTGGTGGGTTCGTCGAAGACATAGACGTCCCCTTTCCTGAGCAGCGCCCTGGCCAGGCACAACCGCTGCTTCTGACCGCCGGAGAGGAAACCTCCCCCTTCCGTCAGCATGGTCTCATACCCTTTCGGCATTCTCAGGACTTCCTCGTGGATGCCCGTCCTCCTACAGGCCTCCTCCACCTGCCCGGCACTTATGTCCTGCCCGCAGGTCAGGTTGTCGCGGATGCTTCCCCGAAACAGTACGTTCTCCTGGGGCACCACTACGATTCTTTCCCGCAGGCTTGCCAGGCGATATTCCTGTAGCGGAATCCCGTTTAGCAGAATCCGCCCTTCTGATACATCATAAATGTCTGTCAGCAGCTTTATCAGCGTGGTCTTTCCCGCTCCGTTTCCACCCTCTATGAAATAGAGCCGCCCCCGCCGCCAGCGCTGGGAAAGGCCCTGATAGATTTCCTTCCCTCCGCTGCCCGGATAGGTGAAATGAATCCTGTCAAAGACAATGTCCCTGATTTCTTCCGCATCTAGACCGCCTTGCCTTTCTTCCTCCTGCCCCAGGAAGCCGCCCAGTCTCCGGATGCTGACCTGCGCCCGCCGAAACCGCGACACTGTGCCGTCCAGGCCCATGCTGAAGGAAAGGATGTTTTCCGTCAATGTAATTACCGTCAACAGCCCGCCGGCGGTAATGCGTCCCGCCAGCACCAGCCATCCGCCCAGCCCCGTGAGAAGGACAATCGTCCCAAAGGCGCCTGCCAGCATGGGAAGGCCCAGAAGCGCCTCCCCTATGGCCATCTTCCGCTTCTCTCTCTGCAGGGACACCAGCCCTTCCTGATACCTCCGCATAAAGACATCCTCTCTGCGGGAAGCCTTTATCGTCTCCAGGTTGTGCAGCCCTGTGGCCGCGCTCTGGTTGGCCTTTTCCAGGGCCTTCTGGTATCCTTCCGCTCCCCTTGCCACAGTCCGGCTCATCCGGTGCAGGAACAGGACGGGAATAGCCGTCACAAAAATCCCGGCGATGCCCAGGAGGGAATCCAGCCAAAACAGAGCCGCCAGGGTAATCAGCCATCCCGCCAGATCGGGCAGCGCTTTTCCCAGAAGCCGTCCCACAAAGGCGTCAATCTGATCCACGTCTGTCATATAATAGGCGGCGATTCCGCCCAGGTCGCTTTTTCCCAGGCTCTCCATGGAACCGTGGAGCACCTTTCGCTGAATTCTGCCGTAGATATCCTCCCGTATTTCGGCAGACAGGACCTGTCTCGTATAGAGGAGCAGCTGCGACACCGCCAGGAGCAGGACCGCCGTGGCTGCCAGAATCGCTCCCGGCTCGCCCCCGTCCAGCGCCTCTCCGATGCCCCATCGCAGCAGCACATTTCCCGCAGCCAGCAGCGCCGTCCCGGCCAGGACGACCGCAAGTCTCCGCCGGGGCACCCGGAATACTGTCCTGTAAGTAAGACCTGCTTTTCCAGCCAAAGCATCCTCCTCCCTCATTCGGATAGTTCCGCCCGTTGCTTTTCCGACATGGATTCCGCGATTTCCTCTTCCCCATGGCCAAGCAGGAGCCTGCGTATCTCCCCCGCCCTCTCCAGATAGGCGGGCTCTCCCTCCTCCTGAGCCAGAACCGACAGGTGAAGCGCCGCCGCCCAGGCCAGGGGCTCTAATGCCGTTTTGGCAGTCCTGTACCTC
The DNA here is from genome assembly GCA_947003375.1 of uncultured Lachnospiraceae bacterium. Classification (GTDB taxonomy): domain Bacteria; phylum Bacillota; class Clostridia; order Lachnospirales; family Lachnospiraceae; genus Acetatifactor. The sequence continues at coordinate 3,130 of CAMQOJ010000091.1, read as the reverse complement.
TCTTCGCCCTCCAGGAAGAACACCAGCGCGTTTTCCCGGGCCTTATACAGGTTCGGCAGCTTCCCCGCCTGCTCCAGGGCCTTTTCCCGCTCCCCGTTCTTCCAATAGGCGAAGCAGATGTTGTATTGGGTGGCGCTGCGCACCTCCGAGTCCTCCCCGTAGCGGAGAATCTGTTCCTGGAGGGCTATGGATTCCCTTAAGTTTTTCTCCTTTTCCTCCTTCGTCCCTTCCAGCTTTTCCAGAGAGCAGGACAGCTGAACCAGCAGCAGCCCATCGCCGGGAAATGTCTTCAGAGAGTCCCGCATCAGAAGGACGTTCTCATGGTGGAGCCCACTGCGATTGTTCTCAGTCCACAGTCGGTTGATTTCATCATACTTTCCTGCCTTTGCTATCTCGTCCATGCCGATCAGGCTGTCCACGCTTACGCCGAAATAATTGGCCAGCGCAGGCAGCATGGTGATGTCCGGATACCCGTCGCACCGCTCCCATTTGCTGACGGACTGGAATGAAATCCCCAGATGGGCGGCCATCTCCTCCTGTGTCAGATTCCTTTCACGGCGCAGCCGCCTGATGTTCTCTCCTATCCGCAGTTTCATGCTGTTCCCTCCTGGTCGCTCTCCTCAGTGCCTCGCCCCTGTCCCTGTCCTGTTGCTGCAGGTTTCCCGCAGCTATTTCCTTTTCCCTTGAAGGCGGCTCCATTGAAACCGATTCCTTTGAATGCGCTTCTTTCGAAAGCGGCTCCTGGAATTTCCGGAGCGTTCTGTCGCTGTTTACAGGATACATGCAGGGCATCATTTATTCAATAACCGCGCCGGCGATTCTGTTCTATGATTCGTAGAATAATTCTATACTGGCTATAGTCCCTGATTTTGAAATAACTGCTTCATCTCTTCAGCCGATTCCTGCATTCCCCTTTGAAACCATACTTCTATCCAGCCATAAAGACAATATGTTACAAATGCTTTTGCATAAGCTTCGTCTTTTGGCAAATCTGGTCTTAACTCCATAGTGTCCAGAATGACATCTTTTAACAAATAAATAAGATGGCGTTCATTCAAGAGACGATAAAATTCCCTGTGCTGTTCAAAATGCTCGAATATCATGCCAATGCCCGAACTGAGTGGAATACTGTTATTTTTCTCCCAATCGCGCCTCCAGCCGTCAAATAATTTATCGATATGCGCCCTCAAAATATCTTCCTTACTGTTGAAATTACGGTAAAAAGAAGCCCGTCCAATGCCTGCATTGTCACATAATTCGCTGATGGAAATATCCTCAATCGCCTTATTTTCCAATAGTGTAAGGAGAGATTCTGTCATATGTTCTATCACATAAATATTTCTTCCCTCATTGCTCATCGGTGATACATTTTTCTTGTTTTGTCTCATTTTTTCTCCTCCTATTGACATTTCAATAATCGATGATACAATTATATCGACAATACAAATGTTTCATAGAATGATAGCACACTGTATGAAAAAAATCAAGTGCGCAGAAAGGAAAGACAATATGACACTTACACAAAAACGTATTCTTATCTTAGGCATTATCGTTGTCATAGCAGCGGTTTTAGGGCGGCTTGCTGTAAGGGCGGTTTTGAACCTCATGCTTGGCGGCACCATGTTTGGAGGTAACTTTCTATGAGTGAAGAAAAGAAAACGAAAAAGAGAGGCAGAGCCATGTGGGGATTTATTTATGTACTTGTGTTTATCGTTACTTTTGCAGGCTCTGCAATATTTAAGATGACCTACAATCCTTATGGCGGCGAATTTTCGGTCGATTGGAATGATTCTGTCGGCACAGTTTATACCGACCTTTCCTATGGCAGCGGCGAAGCCAACAAATTTGACCTTTATGTTCCCGCCGACAATTCCAGAGATGGCTATGGTCTCATTGTGTATCTTCATGCCGGCGGTTTTACGGCAGGGGATAAATCAGGCGATGCACAAATTCTTCAATGGCTCTGCTCTAAGGGATATGTAACCGCAGGCATTAACTATACTCTGTTCAATGATAAGAACCCCGATGCAAGCGTGTATTCCCAATCAATGGAAATCAAAGAAAGTATGCCGTTTGTGGTGGAAGAAGCGAAAAAGCTCGGTTACCACATTGACGAAATGGCGATATCTGGCGGTTCGGCAGGCGGCTGTCTTGCTTTGCTCTATGCCTATCGGGATGCGGAAAGCTCACCTGTTCCCGTAAAGATGGTTTTTGAAGCAGTCGGACCGTCCTCTTTCTATCCTGAAGACTGGAAAAGTTATGGTCTCGATAAAAGCGATGATGCTGCAAGAACATTGTTTGGCACAATGGCAGGCAAGGAGATTGAATCAGAGTTTGGCACTCCTTCCTATGACGAAGAAATAAAAGATATTTCCGCCTTGCTTTGGGTAAACGAAAAAACCGTCCCTACTCTTATGGCATACGGAAAGTACGATAAATTTCAGCCATACGAAGGCTCGCTGCGGCTCCTAAAGGCTCTTGAAGATAACAATATCCCCCATGATTACTATTTGTGTGAATATTCGGGACACGGCTTACAGAATGACAACAAGGTATATGCGGAATACCTGCGGAAGATACTGGAATACCTTGATGCTTATATGCCTGTGTAAAAGATAGTGTATAAAGTTTTGTGTGAGGCTGTAAACTTTTCTGTGGCTATGAAGGAAAAATCCTTCCGATAAGATCCTCCATCAGCTTCCTGTTCCGCCCATGGTTGATGTTGAGCATTCTCACCCTGACCTCTACGTCCGATTGCGATGCATCCAGCTCCCTGGGGAAGGCATCGCTGAGCCTCAGCACCTCGTCCTCCCGCGATGCCGTCCCGTTGTAGAGGCTGAGCGTCCAGCTCTTGTTCTCCTCCTGGCCGAACAGGAAGCTGAACAGCCTGTCCTTGTGCTCCTTGTTTACCATTTTCCCCTCCCTCCATGCGTGCCCCAGTGCATTTATATACTTTTTATCGCTTACAGCTTGGGGCATGGCCGTCTTTCTCTTTTGTGAGGGGATTTCGTTCTCTTCCGTCTCCGGGCAGCATTCGATCTCCGGACGAGGGCTGGCTGCTTGGAGCTGATTTTATCCTAGCATAGAATTGGGGTGGTGACAATTAGATTTTCTTAGTTCAGATCCCTTT
>CAMQOJ010000090.1 GCA_947003375.1 uncultured Lachnospiraceae bacterium | reverse complement strand
CGAGCACGAGCGGCTCCGAGAGCGCGAGCACGTCAACGAGCACGAGCGGCTCCGAAAGCGCGAGCGCGTCAGCGAGCGCCAGCGGTTCCGACAGTGCCAGCACGTCAGCGAGTACCAGTGTCTCCGACAGTGACAGCGCCTTGGCCAGCGCCAGCGAATCCGCGGCCAGCATGTCAGCCAGTGACAGTGCTTCCGCCAGCGCAAGCGCGTCCACCTCGGAGAGCATCAGCACAAGTGTAAGCACCAGCACCTCTGCCAGTGCCAGCAATGCAGCGGAAGAGGATGAAGACGAAGACTACACCGATGATGACACCACGGCGGATGTGACAGCGCCTGTAGCAGACGCAGCCACTCCTCCCGCACCTGGGCCAGTCCTTCCTACGGCACCGGCAGATGACACCACGCCTATCGAGGATGACCCGACCCCGCTCGGCAACGTACCTGAGGAAGACGCTGAGACACCGATTGAGGACGAGGAAGAGGTTCCTCTGGGAGTAGCCGATGAAGAAGAGGACGATGACGGAGAAGTAGTGGACTTGGATGAGGAAGAGACTCCTCTGGCAGAGTTCGAGCCGGAGGCGGAGTCCAAAGGTAAGCTCAGCCCATGGTGGTCCATTATCCCGATCGTCGCAGCGGCGGTAGCGGGCAAGACCGGCTATGACAAGAAGCACAAGAAGGGCATCTTCGCCGAGAAGAAGTCTGAGGACGACGGCAAGGGCAGGAAATAAGTTCCACAGGCCTGGATCTGAACAGACCTGACAAATAGATATCAGTGCTACAGCCTGACAAGGTCGGGCTGTAGCTACTGATATATTATAGTATCAATACAGCGACACATCCATTTTCCGGATTGCAGTCAGAGGAGCTGCCACTGGGAACGCAGTGAACAGCGGCTGGCGCTTTCGGTGAAAAATGGATGTGTCAGTGTGTTGATATGCCGCAGCGGTCCTTCTGATACAGAGGCCGCTGCAGGAAAATCCGGAGAACAGCATGTCAAAATCGGGCAAGAGGGAAAGCATAATCAAATATAAGCTACTGTACACGGCCATCATCCTCCTGGTGTATATGCTGGGGCGCAGCCTCCCCATATACGGGATCGACATGGCCGCGTACACAGGGAAGGCCGTGGACGCCGGAGAGCTCCTGGAGCAGACCATCAGCGGGGACAGGCATTCCCTGTTCGCGCTGGGCATCTCTCCCTATATGATAGCGTCCATACTGGTACAGATGGTGACGGCTCTGCGCAGGGCCGGCTCCAAGGAGAAGATTTCGCCCCTGAGGACGAACCAGGTCATGCTGGCACTGACCTTCACCTTTGCTGTCTTCCAGGCCGCGACACAGGTCCAGGAGCTCCCCTTCCGGCCTATGTGGCTGCCTATAGAGCTGGTGAAGCTGGTGGCCGCGGCGGAGCTGGTGGCCGGCGTGGCCATGATTCTCTGGCTTTCCGCCAGGAACAAGAAATATGGGATCGGAGGCCAGACAGCCCTGATCTACATCAATATCATGGACGGCATCCTGACCAACCTGACCAGACATGAGCTGCGTGAGCTTGCGGCCCCGCTGTGTGTAGCCGTGGCGGCGCTGATAATCATGAACGTGATGGAAAGCGCGGAGAAAAGGATTCCCGTGCAGCGTATTTCCATACATAATATATATTCGGATAAGAATTACCTTGCAATCAAGCTCAACCCCGTAGGGGTGATGCCGGTGATGTTCGCCACTGCTTTCCTGATGCTGCCCCGGCTCCTGCTGACAGGACTGGGCTATCTGTTCCCGGAGAGCATGGGGCTCATCTGGTGGCAGGAGAATCTGGAGATGGACAGGCCCCTGGGGATAGCGGCCTATATCTTTACCCTGTACCTGCTGACCATAGTCTTCGCCCTGATTTTCATCAATCCGGGGGAGATGGCGGAGCAGCTGTTGAAAAGCGGCGACAGCCTGCTGGACATCCACGCGGGGCGGGAGACGCGGAAGTACCTGTCCAGGGAGGTGCGCAGGCTCAGCTTCCTGAGCGCCACGGTGATGAGCCTGTGCCTGTGCGTGCCTATGCTGCTGCAGCTACGGGGAGTAGAGCGGACATTGGCCATGTTTCCTGCCTCGGTCATGATGCTCACGGGCATATGGTACAACCTGAAGGAGGAATTCGTGGCGGTGAAGGGCTATGACGCGTACAGACCTTTTATATAGGAGATTTTCTTATGCTTCATTTTATACCGGCCTGGTATCAGCAGGACAATTGGTGGGAAAACGAACAGAAATGGTACGTCAGGCGGATGCACACGGAATTCGACGACACTGTGAAGCAGATACAGCTGTTCCAGCGAAACGGTTCCTTTCCCTATCAGATTCTGCTCCTGGGCTTTTCCCCGAATTTCAGGCATTTCCTCCATAGGCAGAGCGTATTCCGTGCGCCCTACTGGTCCTGTTTTGACGCCATACAGGAGATTCAACGCAGGAAGGCCGCGGTGCTTTCCTTCCACAATATGAAATGGCCGCCCCATATGGAGTTCATCTATACGCCCTTCGCCGTCGTCGCCCTGCGCGAGGGGGAGAGATTCGCCCAGATTGAGTTTGGAGAGGACGGCAATCCCATCCAAATCGATATGTATGAGAAGGGGGAGCTCTGTCGGCGGAATCTCTATGACGACAGGGGATTCGTCTCATCCACGATTCTGTACCAGGGGGAGAAGGCAGTGAGGCAGGATTTCCTCATGGAGAGCGGAGCCTGGAAGCTGCGCCTGTTTCCGGAGGACGGTCATGTGGAGGTGAATCCCAGATATCCCAGGTTTCGGCTTTCCTATCAGGACTATGAGCGGGCCGGGGTGTTCCGGCAGCTTTCCTATGACAGCCTGGAGCAGGTGATACGGGAGGTGCTTTTGGCCTATCTGGGGATGACGGAAGAGGAGGATCTGTTCTGCGTAGCCATGCATGGGCAGCATACCAGGCTGCTGAAGGAGGCCCTGGGACAGAAGAAGACCATCCTCTCCTTCTTCGGTGACAGGTGCCTGCCGGACAGGCAGCCGGAGGCCAGGGAGATGATTGAAAAGGCCGATTATATCATTACGGATTCCCGTGAGAATTCCAGACGGATCAAAGGCTGCGCAGGAGCCGTGGCCGGGAATGTCACGGATATCTCTCCCTATGACACACGGGTAGATTTCGGAATCAGCCAGCAGCTGGACGTCCAGAAGATTCTGGTGCCAGTGGACGGCATGGAGGAGGGGAGGCTGCTGGAGCTGGTGCAGACCCTTGGGAAGTATCTGCCGTCCAACAAAAATGCCAGGGTGCACCTGTTCACCAGACTGGCGGATTACGGCAGGAAGAGGCGGCTGCTGGAGCAGGCCCGCAGGGCCCTGAGCACAGCGGGACTGCCGGAGGGCTGGGCTGCGGAGGAGGAGAACGGGCAGTCATTTGCGGAGAACGACTTAGGCGAGGCGCAGCCCCTGACCGTGCTGTTTCAGGTGGAGCAGTGCGTGGATGAGCTGTCCGTGAGCAGATGCATGCGGGAGCAGCGGGTGCTGGTGGACATGAGGGCGGTTCCGGAGCTGTATCTGCAGATAGCGGCCCTGAGCATGGGAATCCCCCAGATCGTGGGCAGCAGGACGCAGTTCGTGAAGCAGGGCAGGAATGGCATCATCCTGCAGGATATGCGCAAGCTTCCCGCTGCCCTGCGCTTTTATCTCGACAATCTGGTGAACTGGAATGACGCCAAGGTATGCTCCTACGTGCTGGGGAAACGGTATACCACGGACGTATTGATGGAAAAATGGAGAGAGGTCATAAAGGCTATTGGATGAGATTCGAGTATTGCAGATAGGGGACAGGGATTGGCGGCAGATATACGCCATGCCGCCGCAGACGGCATTCGAGTATGCGGAGAGCTTCGAAGCAGCGCCGCAGAAACCATTTGACATAGTATTTTGGGACAGAGCGCCCGGGGCGCGGGAGATAGAGCACCTCTATCAGGCTACCAAGGCCTACACCCTGTTCGTGACGGAGCAGGTGGAGCTGGAGGGGGAGTCGGCCTGGCTGTATGAGAGCAGGAAGGGGCGCAGGATAGCCCCGGAGGATATACAGGGCTTCCTCCTCAGAGAAGTGCGGAATTACTTTCCGAAGCCCTATGGGGAGAAGTTCCGTTTCCCCAATCTGGCCATCGCCCAGGGTTTTGGGGGAACGGTCAAATGGAACGGGAACTACAGCGTCTCCCTGGAGGGGGATTTCGGCGATAAGCTGTGCCAGGCGGCCTTCTGGAGGAACAACATCCCTGTGTTCCAGGGACAGTGCATCGATTTGTGGCTGGAGTACCGCAAGGATCCGGAGGTGGAGATCGGCCTGCGGGTGATGCAGTTCGTCCAGGGGAGCATCTCAGATGTGCAGCAGAAATGGGAATTCTCGGAGCGCGACCTGGAGGAGGTCGTCCGCATCGACAACCAGCTGGCGGAGGGGCCTATCTTCGTATCCCTTCTGGCCAGGGGGAAGGGTCGGCTGGAAGTGATAGCGCTGCATGACAGGTATTCCAGGCGGGGACACGGGCATTTCCTGCCGGGGGGACAGCGCTATGTCACCTCGAACCGGGAGGAGATTTTCTGCTATTTCGACCCGGGGGACAGGAAGCCGCCGCTGAATGTATACTTTTCCGGATATAAGACCATGGAAGGGTTTGAGGGGTACAATCTCATGCGGGGCATGGGTTGTCCCTTCCTGCTGGTGGCGGAGGCCAGGCTGGAGGGCGGGTGCTTCTATATGGGCTCCCGGGAGTTTGAGGACATGCTGGCAGAGGCCATACGCAGCCCCATGGAGGAGCTGGGCTTTACACCGGATCAGGTGATTTTGTCAGGGCTTTCCATGGGCACATTCGGAGCGCTGTACTATGGCTGCGACATCCGGCCCCACGCCTTGATTCTGGGCAAGCCTCTGGCCAGCATCGGAAGCGTGGCCGCCAACGAGCGGCTGCTGCGGCCCGGCGGGTTCCCCACATCCCTGGACGTGCTGCGCTATGTGAGCAGGGACACGGATCCGGCGGCGGTGGAGCGGCTGAACCGGCGTTTCTGGGGCAAGTTCGATGCGACAGACTGGGGCAGATCCAAGTTCGTGGTGTCCTACATGGTAGAGGACGACTATGATGCCACTGCCTATGCCTCCCTGATCGCCCACCTGCGGTCGGAGGGAGCCCAGGTCTACGGCAAGGGCCTCCACGGCAGGCATAATGACAATACGGGCGGCATCGTGAACTGGTTCTCCAGCCAGTTCGACAAGCTGCTGCGGGAGGATTTCGGGAGGGTCAGGAAATAGATGGCAGGGGAGAAATGGACGATTTACTGGAACGAATATTCCTCGGATACCTATCTGTACGGTTCGGAGATCGCATACCGCAGGAAGGATGCGGTGAGCTTCCGCAATCTGCTGATGCCCCCCGGAACCGTGATCAAGACATGGTATTCGAAGACGAATTTCCAGGCGAAAAGGATAGAGCCCGCCCTGCCCATGATCGACGGGGAGAGCGATTACCGGATTACCGTGAACATAGACACGCCCTCCGGGGGGAGCTGTCTGGTGCGCCTGGTGTTCTATGACAGATACGAAGGGGAGGCGGGCAGCGTCACTATACGGGACCGGCAGGCAGGCTTCCGATGTCCCCTGAAGACGTACAGCTATTGTATGCAGCTGATCAACGGCGGCGTGAGGGAGTTTGATTATCATTCTATCGTGATACAGGAAGTGGTTCATGAGACAGAGGAGCACATTACGGAAACTGAATAAGCAGCTTGCCCTGGTCAGGAGCCACAGGGAGCGCATGGCCGGATTGTCCGATGAGGCTCTGTCCCATCTCACGGTGGAATTCCGGGAGAGGCTGGGCCGGGGGGAGACTTTGGATCAAATCCTGCCCGAGGCCTATGCCGCCATCTGCGAGGCGGACCGCAGGATTCTGGGATTGTACCCTTACGATGTGCAGGTCATGGGGGCCATCGCCCTGCACCAGGGGAAGCTGGCGGAGATGAATACCGGAGAGGGGAAGACTCTGGTGGCCACCATGCCGCTGTACCTGAATGCCCTGTCAGGGAAGAGCACCATCCTCCTGACGGCCAATGCCTATCTGGCCATGCGGGACGCGGAGGAGATGGGACAGGTGTATGGGTTCATGGGGATGTCCGTGGGCATAGGGGTGCGGGCTACGGACGAGGAGCGGTTCACCAATGCGGAGAAGAAGGAAATCTATGGGGCGGATATCGTGTATACCACTCACGGCGCCCTGGGGTTCGACTATCTGCTGAACAATCTGGTATCCGTGGCATCCGACCGCTTCCTGCGGGAATTCTACTACGTCATTGTGGATGAGGCGGATTCCGTGCTGCTGGATGCCGCCCAGACGCCCCTGGTGATTTCCGGCGCGCCCAGGGTGCAGTCCAATCTGTATGAGATGGCGGACTTTTTCGTCACCACGCTGACGGAGGGCAGGGACTATGAGAAGGAGGAGGACAAGGTCTGGCTGACGGAGGAGGGAGTGGCATATGCGGAGCAGTTCTTCCAGATAGGGAATTTCTACGGGAGGGAGTTCTTCGAGGTCAACCGCCATGTGATACTGGCCCTGAGGGCCCATGCCCTCTTCCAGCCGGAGAAGCACTACATGGTCTCCAGGGACGGGGAGCTGAAGCTCCTGGACGGCGGGTCAGGGCGACTGATGTCGGGGGTGAAGCTGCGCGGCGGACAGCACCAGGCCCTGGAGGTGAAGGAAGGGCTGCCTGCCTCCCAGGAGAACCGCTCCGTGGCATCCATCACCTTTCAGAACTTTTTCCAGCTGTTTCCCAAGATGGCCGGCATGAGCGGCACCATAGCGGACGCAGCCCAGGAGCTTCTGGATGTATACCATGTGAAATCCGTGGTGATTCCCCCTAACCGTCCCGTGCTGCGAACAGACCTGCCGGACGTGTACTACAGGAACGCTTCCAGGCAGTTCGCCGCGGCCATGGTGGAGGCGGTGATGGCCCACAAGAGGGGACAGCCGGTGCTGATCGTGGTGAACAGCATCGGGGAGACGGAGCTGGTGTCCAGGCGCCTGATGGAGAAAGGAATCGCCCATAATGTGCTGAACGCCAACAATGCCTTCTGGGAGGCGGACATCATCCGGGAGGCGGGCCGGATGAACGCGGTGACGGTGGCCACTGCCATGGCGGGCCGGGGGACGGACATCAAGCTGGGGAAGGGTGTGGCCGAGCTGGGCGGGCTGGCGGTCATCGGCATCGGGCGCATGGCTAATACCAGGCAGGAGCGCCAGGCCAGGGGACGGGCCGGCAGACAGGGGGATCCCGGCTCCAGCCGCTTCTTCATCTCCCTGGAGGACGAGGTGGTGACGGCCAGCGGCTCCAAGCGGGCGGAAAAGTACCTGGAGGAGGGGCGGCATATCGGCAGGCGCAGGCTGCGGCACCTGGTGGACAATGCCCAGAGGATGGGGGAAGAATTCGCGGTGCTCTCCCGGAAACAGGCCATGCAGTACGACCAAATCCTGCGCAAACAGAGGGAGTTGATGTATGAACTGCGGGACGAGCTGCTGGACGGCGGGGGCATGGACTATGACAAGGTCATGGAAATCGCCAGAGGGAACGTGAAACGCTTCCTGAGGGAGCCGGATGCGGACATGGCGTCCCTGCGCCGATATCTTCTGGACAATATCTCCTACCGCCTGGACGGAGAGGCCGAGGGACTTTCCCTGGAGCAGCCTGCCCTGGCGGAAAGCTACCTCATGAGTCGGGTGGAACAGGGGCTGAAGGAGCAGGAGAGCAGGCTGGGCAGCAGAAAGCGCCTGAACGATTTCCTGCGGGTGGCGGCCCTGAGCGCCATCGATGAAGCCTGGGTGGAGCAGGTGGACTACCTGCAGCAGATTCAGGCGGCAGTCTCCGGCAGGGCCTCCGCCCAGCGCAATCTTCTGTTCGAATTCCAGAAGGAGGCGCTGGAGGCGTTCCGGAAGATGGAGACGATTATCCTGAGGAATATCATGCGGAATGTGCTGCTGAGCAATGTGTATATAGACGGGCAGAGGAAGCTGCACATCGTACTGCCGTAAAGGCGGAGGAGGTTTATATGCCCAGGCCCGCAATGGGAAGTATAGAATAAGGCATCCGGCCTGGAGATATGGCAGGACAGATGCGGAATAGAAATGGAGGACAGGGATGATTTACAATTTCAACTTAGGAATCGGCTGGGCCAGCAGCGGCGTGGAGTACGCCCAGGCCTACAGGGCCAATGTCCTGCGCAAAGCCGGACTGGAGGCCAGGTTCGTCTTCACGGATATGTTCCCCCGGGAGAATATCCAGCATATGACGGCCAACATCGGCTTCCTGGACTCGGAGGTAATCTGGCTGTACACTTTTTTCACGGACTGTAAGACTTCTCCGGTGACTTATACCCTGAAGCAGCTGGAAGCTACCTTCGGGGGGAAGGAATTCACCTTTACCAGGGAGGGGAAGACTGCGAAGTATGTCTTCCCGGGCACAAATGTCTATTACACCGTGTACATGGCGGATGAGGGCAGCGACCGGGTGCACAGGGTGGAGATGGTGTCCAGGGGATGCCTGGTGCGGAAGGACTATTTCACCTACTGCAGGATCTACTCGGAATACTATGCGCCCCTGGACAAGCAGGCACATCTGTACCAGCGCAGGTTCTTCAACGAGGACGGCTCCATCGCCTATGAGGAGATCACGGACGGGGACGTGGTGATGTACCGTTTCCCGGATAAGCTGATCTGCTCCAAGGAGGGGCTGGTGGGCTATATGGTGTCCAGGCTGAATTTGACGGAAAAGGACGTGGTGATCATCGACAGGACCACGGGCGTAGGGCAGGCCATCCTGCAGAATGCCGCTCCGGCCCGGATCGGCTTCCCCATCCATGCGGATCATTTCAGCGAAGGGAGCACGGATGCGGACTATATCCTCTGGAACAATTACTATGAGTACGCCTTCGCGCAGAACCGCCATGTTTCGTTCTATATCGCGTCGACAGATGAGCAGAACCGCCTGGTGAAGTCCCAGTTCAGGAAATACATGGGAGTGGCCCCCAAAGTGGTGACCATTCCCGTAGGGAGCCTGGACGAGCTGAAATACCCTGAGGGAGAGCGGCGCAGGCATTCCCTGATCACGGCTTCCAGACTGGCCAGCGAGAAGCATGTGGACTGGGTGGTGGAGGCGGTGGCCCTGGCCAGGCAGAAGGTGCCGGACGTGACGCTGGACATCTACGGAAAGGGCGGGGAGGAGGATTCCCTGAGGAAGCTGATAGACAGGCTGGGATGCGGGGAATATGTGCGCCTGCGGGGCCAGCAGAACCTGGAGAACGTCTACCGGGACTATGAGGCCTATGTGGCGGGTTCCACCAGCGAAGGCTTCGGGCTTACCCTGATGGAAGCTGTGGGATCCGGCCTGCCGATCATCGGCTTCGACGTCCGGTATGGGAACCAGACCTTCATCGACAACGGGAAGAACGGATACAGGATTCCGGTGCACGACCGGATGGAGAAAAGGGAGCGGGTGAAGAAGTTGGCGGACCGGATCGTGAAGCTGTTCACAAAGGCGGACATGGAGAAATTTCATGAGCATTCTTATAAAAAGGCGCAGAATTATCTTACAGTAGAGGTGGAGAAGAGATGGGTGGATTTGCTAAGCTAGATATGGTATTGCTGTTCGATTCCTATTCCCAGGACAGCCAGAATCTGTATACTTCGTTCCGAAGGGCGGGCTACGAGTGTCCCGCGGCGGTGATTGAGGATGACGGTTTCCTGCCGGAGGGCGTGACATCGGTGTACGGATTTTTCCTGGGGAACTTTCAGGGCGAGAAGGGTGTGCCCGGAAAACCGAAATATTTCAATCAGATTCCCGTTCCAGAATACTGGGAGATCAGCGGGAACAACAGCCTGGGGAAGGTGCACGATCTGTCCCGGGAGCGGGCACGGATCTTCTATGCGGAGCCCAAGCACAGGCGGCTGGTGAAGGTGGTGGACTGGTATGACGAAAGGGGAGTGGTGCGGGCCAGCGACCACTATAACCGCTACGGGGCATTGTACGCCAGGACTGCCTTCAACGCAAAGGGGCAGAAGGTGAACAAGTCCTATTTCTCTGCCGCAGGCAAAGAAATCATCGTGGAGAATTATGTCACCCATGACATTATCTTGAACGATGGGGACGCGGTGCGCTTTTTCCCGGGCAAGACAGAGTTCGTATGTTTCTTTATGGAGAAGGCGGGCCTGGAGAAAGCCAGGGTCTTCTTCAATTCCCTGTCCACGCCCTTCTTCGTGTCCAATAGGCTTTCGGGCAGGGAGAAGAAGGATATCCTGTTCTGGCAGGAGCCTGTGCGGGATGAGATTCCCGGGAACATGCAGATGATTCTGAAGGGACAGGCAGGTTTCACGGAGCGGATCATGGTACAAAAGAGGCAGTCCTACGACAGGCTGCTGGAGCTGGGGGCTTCGGCGGATATGGTGAAGCGCCTGGGGTATATCTATCCCTTTGAAAAGGAGAACGGGCATAAGCCGGAGGCCCTGATCTGTACCAATTCCGACAGGATAGAGCACTGTGAGGAGCTGATCAGGGCCCTTCCCAAGATGCACTTCCACATCGCTGCGATTACGGAAATGTCTTCCAAGCTCATGGCAATGGGCTCCTATGAGAACGTGAGCCTGTATCCCGGGGTGAAGATGGATTTGCTGGCGGATCTGTTTGCGGGATGCGACTATTACCTTGATGTGAATCATGAATCGGAAATCGTCTCCGCGGTGAGGAGGGCTTTCCTGCATAATCACCTGATCTTCGGATTCCAGGAGACCCTCCATGAGCGGGAGTATGTGGCCGGAGAGCACATCTTCCCGGCGGCTTCGGCGGATCGGATGATAGAGGAGATCCGCAGGGCCATGGCGGACGGGGATGTCCTGGAGGCCGGGCTGAAGCGGCAGAGGGAAGCGGCCTTCGCGGAGCCGGTGGAGAGTTATCGGAGCTTTTGACGGGAGAGGCTTGGAGGGGGAGAGCACAGATGTTGGTTGTGGACAGGCTTACGGAGGATGTAAGGAGGCTGCGGGAAGCGGCGGGAGGCATCCTGGAAGGCGGAATCTGCCTGCTGGGGGACGACGGGTTCCTGCCCCCGGGGACACCGCCGCCCTACAGGCCCCCCCTCGCCCGGGCC
>CAMQOJ010000089.1 GCA_947003375.1 uncultured Lachnospiraceae bacterium | reverse complement strand
CCCAGGTATTTCTATTCAGGCCTGTAGTACGCTTGAAATTGGTGTCATGGATGACGATGATCTCCCCGTCCTTTGTCTGCTGCACGTCCAGCTCAATCCAGTCCGCCCCCAGCTCCCCTGCGCCCCGGAAGGCGCTCATGGTGTTTTCCGGATAGTCCGCGGACGCCCCTCTGTGGGCGGTGACCTCAGTGGTCCGGGCATACTCGATGTTCAGGTTGTATTTTCCCAGATGCAGCCCGTAGGTGAATATCGTCCCCAGGACCACGGCGGCCAGTCCTATCCCAACGCAGACGGCCCGGATGCGGGACCTCTTCCCGGCTTTCCCCTCTCCCGCCTCCAGCTCCAGGCTGCGAATCTCCTCGCCCCTCTCCTGCTTATGGGCGTAGAAGAGGACGCTGATGCCCGCATAGCCAAAGGGCATGGACAGGGACATGAACACCGCCGCGCACAGGGCGATGAACATCCATATAATGGTGGACACCAGGCTGCCCAGCAGGGCAAAGCGCTCCAGCATGCCGTCCACCGCCATGATCAGCAGTATCCCTATCAGGACGCAGCCTAAGAAGCACAGGGATATGACCGCCTGCATGGCCACCAAAGAAAGCATGTCCCGCACATGCCTTCCCGCTCCCAGACAGCGGCTGCGCTTCCTGGCTTCCCTGAAGGGGAGATTCTCCAGCACCAGAAAATGCAGCGAGTAGAGCCAGTATGACAACAGCACTGCCAGCAGGGCCACTGCCGCGGCACAGAGCACGGGCAGAAACCGGTTCTGCCCGATATAATCCTGGATGAAGCCGGGCACCTGGATGGTAGAAATCACGCCCGATGCCAGGCCCAGGTTCAGAAAGGGTATGAGGAATAAAATCAGGAACGCCAGAGAAAGGCTGCGGGGGCGGAGCATCCCCATGCACTTACGGGCAGAGACGCGGAGCACCTCCGGCAGACAGGCCTTACGGTTCTGCCAGGACTGATCCAGCAGGATGATCACCGTGGCGATGTCGAACATGGTGTAGGCCGTCATGAGGAGAAGCAGGGCGACCACGGACAGTACCGTCACCGGATGGACGGCGAAGGACAGCACGTTTTCCACCGTCAGGTATCTGTATCCCGTAATCTTCATAATCAGGCGAAAGCATCCCGAAAACAAGGGCACTGCCACCAGGAACGTCAGCAGCTTGAAGACGATTTCAAATTCCGCCAGCGCTCTGCGGTTCCGGTTCACCAGCCTACCCAGTTGTCTTACTTTCTCCATCCCTTTTCGCCCTCATCTTAAGCCTCTGTATCCACAATATGCGACGCTTCGCGAACACAGTCATCCGATAAGACCTATTATAATGAATCCGCCTGAAAAGTCAATAACTCTGAATCAATGGCCAGTTGCTATGTGTGCTCCACGTTACTGTTCACTCGGTGCCGCCGCGAGGTGTTTTCATGCGTATTTTACATGAAACTCCCGAGACATCATGCGCCAAAATGAGCTCTTTTGCTCATTTTGTGTGCATCCCGTTACAGTTTACGGCAAAGCCGTGAACTGTAACTGCTCCACCATCGTGCAGGGAATAGACCGCTCCCCTATCACAGCAGTAGGCCTTTTCGGAGCCACGTCCAGAAGCGTGCAGTTGTAGTTTGCAAAGAAGTCCTTCCCCACCCGGATGTGCTTTCCATTTTCTTGCACTCCTGCATTTCCTCAAAGACGCTGCCGTCCGCCACATAGGCCAGCCCCGCGTCCCTCCTCTCCCTGTTGTCCATGTATCTGTCTCCTTTCCTGTCAAATGATTCAGGCGCTGTGGGGGAATGTCCCACCCTCAGCGCCTGCCTGTCCGCTGTGCAAAAGCTCCAGATATCAATTCTATAGAAGATCGTACTTCACCACGTCTATGCTCACGGTCCCGTCCGCGGAGAAGTAGATGCCGTCAGCCTCCTGGTCTGTATACAGGACGGCGGTCATGACCTGTTCTCCGTCGTTGATAAAGGCCTCCACGCTGAAGCGGTCCAGGATGATCCGCAGCTTCAGCACGCCGTCCTTACATAGTACCTTGCTGCGCCTCTGGTGGATGATGGCCCTGCGGGAACCGGAGAATTTCCTGTCCACCTTGAGCACGGATTCGCCGGGCCTGTAGCTGAAGGAGGTCTGGTACTGGTCGTTCTGGGCAAAGCGCACCGCGAATTTCCGGTACATGTCGCAGCCCTCCACCGGGCGTACCACGATCTCCATGTCCACCCTGCGCCCCTTAAGGCCTTCCGGATAGACATTTCCCGAGAAGGTAAGCCCCTCTATGGCGACCTTATTGCTCCTCATGTCCTCCAGCTCCCGGACGGGCTTCTGATAGAGCCTGCCGTTCCGGATGGAAAGCTCCCGGGGCAGGCTCATCTGCCCGAACCAGGCTTCTTCATTCTTTCTCCTGTGGCCGCAGGTATCCCAGTTCTGCATCCACCCGATCATCACCCGACGCCCGTCCGGCGTCAGCACGGTCTGGGGAGCATAGAAGTCGATGCCGTAGTCAACAGACTGGTCGCTCTCCTCAATGAACCTCCCGGCCTCCTTATCGTAATCGCCGATCAGGCACAGCGTACCGTTGCCGTTGTGATACTCGAAGCCCTTGGACAGCATATCCTGGGGGCTGGTGAGAATCACCCATTTTCCGTCCAACCGGAAGAAATCGGGGCATTCCCACATCTTGCCGATGCGGTTATGGTTGGATGCCAATATGCTCTTAAACTCCCAACGGAATCCGTCCTGGCTGGTATAGAGCAGAACCTGTCCGCTTTCGTCCGCGGCCCTGTTGCCGATCACGCAGCAATAAGTTCCGTCCTCATCCTGCCATATCTTGGGATCCCTGAAATCGTTCCTGCTGGAGCCCTCCGGCAGATCCTTTTCGTCCAGAACCGGGTTGTTCTCGTATTTCTCATAGTCTGTCCCGTCCCCCACGGCCAGGCACTGGGTCTGGACCTCCGTATGCCCCCCGTTGGGCTGACGCTCATTGACCACTCCCGTATACATCAGAAGCTGCCTGCCGTCAGGAAGGGTGACCGCGCCGCCGGAAAAGCAGCCGTCCCTGTCATAGATTTCATCCGGCGCCAGCGCCGCCGGCAGGTATTCCCAGTGCAGCAGATCCTCGCTCACCGCATGGCCCCAGTGCATGGGGCCCCAGTAAGAGTTATAGGGGTTGTACTGATAGAACAGATGGTATTTTCCCTGATACCAGGAGAAGCCGTTGGGATCGTTCATCCATCCGGTGCGGGGGGACAGGTGGAACGCAGGCCTTTCCTCTTCTGCTATCATCTTTTCAAAAGTCTCTTCATATTTGCGCGCTTCTCTCAATGTCTGACTTGTCATAATACTTTCCATGCTCCTGATTCATTATTTTGTCAAAAACGGCCATCCAGCCACTCTCGCAGAGGACTGGACGGCCGCCTCGCCTTACTTGAACTTATACTGCTTCACGATTTCACTTGCCGTGAAACCAGACTGCATAACGCTGACCGGTTCAATCGCATGATTGCATTAGGCAGTATTCAGCGTTATGCAGTATAATTCCTGCTTTCCTTCCCAAAATCCGCTCTGCTTCTACAGCATACCCTATTTATAGTACTCATCGAGATACTGCTGGAAGATTTCCAGATACCTGTCAAGCTTGTAGCTCTGAAGCATTTCTTTATAAGCATCCCAGTCCGCATCGGTGAAGCCGTCGCGGATCCACTCGGCCTTCTTGGCATTTACGTTCTTACCGATATCAGCCATGATATTGGACAGCTCCTCGATATCTTCCTTATTCATGAAGATGGGAGGATATACATATTCCGCCTCGATGTAAGGAGTATAGTATTCCTTGATCCAGTCCAGACGGTACTGGGCATCGTCCGGGCAGGTCACATATTCGCCGTAGTACTCGTCCAGAATCGCAAGAGGTCCGCCTACAGCTTCTGCTTCTCTTACTTCTACAGGGGAGGCGTCTCCCAGAGGGGCATGCTGCAGCATTTCTCCGCCGTTGGCATTGGTGCCCATGACGAAAATATCGAAATCATCCTCCTCGCCGTAGGTGCCCCAGTTGTTCTGCGGGGACTGGATGGGAGCGTACATCTGGTCGAGCCATGCGCATACCAGCGCGGGCTTCTGTGCGGTGGCCGTCACCACGGCACGTCCGCGGTCATAGCCGCTGGTGTAGGAACCGTTGCAGGGAGTGAGCACCCTCTTGCCGTCCTTCTCCAGAGGAGGCAGGGGGACATAGTCTTCCAGATTGTCAATGTTCGCCGGATCCCAGCTGAAGAACACGCCGTAGCGATGGGATTTGCCCTTTGCCACATAGGTGGACCAGTCATGGGTGAAGGATTCGGGATCGATCAGTTCCTGCTCATACAGGGAATGCAGCCATGCGATACCTTCCTTCCAGCCTTCTGAGGTGGCGCTGCAGACGACCTTCTTATCATCGGTGACAGCGATATGTCTCCACTTGTCAGCATCGCCATAGCCCTCGCCGAAGGAGTTGAACAGGACGCCGGGATCCTGTCCGCCGTCATTTACGATACAGGACATGGGGATGATGCTTCCTTCAATCCCGAACTCCGCCTGCAGCTCGGACGCGTGGTCACGGAATGCGATCAACACCGCCTCGAACTCCTCAACGGTCTGAGGAACCTCCAGTTTCAGAAAATCAAGCCACTTCTTGTTGATGAAGGGCATATTGTCGATGACCTGGATGGCAGTCTTGTCAGCGCCCAGCTGCTCAATCCAGGGAAGGGAATAGATATGCCCGTCGGAAGCGGTGGTCATCTTCCTGTACTCAGGATATTTGTCGAACACGCTCTTCAGGTTCGGCATATAGTTGTCAATGTACTCCTCCAGGGCGATGATGGTGCCGCCCTGGCCGAACCGGAGCAGGTCAGCCTCGCCGAATCCCGCTGTGAAGATAAAGTCAGGCAGGGAGTTCACATCTGTCATAAGGGTCTGAATCTTATCTCCCCACTCACTGTTGGTGATGGCATTCCATTCGATATGTACGTTGGTCTGCTCTTCCAGGCGCTTGAAGATGGTACGGTCCTTGGGCTCCGTGGTGTTGGCCGGATAGTTGATCAGACCGGTCAGGGTCACCTTCTCTGCCTGAGGGAAAGCAAGCTCGCCTGCGTCCATGGGCTTAAAGGTACCGTCGTTCAGCTCTACTTTATCCCCCCCACATGCCGTCAGGGAAAATACCATGGTCGCCGCAAGCCCTGCGGTGACGATTCGTTTCCATACTTTGTTCTTCATACTTTCCTCCTATTTTTATGTATACTTTCCTGTATACTTATTCACTTTGCAGCTTGCTGCATTGCTTTATTGTTTTCACGGCAGAATCCCGCAGGGCATCCTGCCGCAGCAACCTCTCTTAACCCTTTACGGATCCTACCATGATCCCGGCATCGAAATACTTCTGGAAGAAAGGATACATCACCAGAAGGGGGAGGCTGGAGACGATGATCGTGGCATATTTCAGCAGCTCTGCCAGCTGGGCCCTGGCGGCAGTGCTCTGCATATCCGATATCATGCCTGATTCCGGCTTATTCTGAATCAGGATGGAGCGCAGCACCACCTGCAGGGGCTTCTTTGACGCGCTGTCCAGGTAGATCAAGGCATCGAAGTAGCTGTTCCACATGCCCACGAAGGACCACAGGCACAGCACGGCGATGATGGGCATACATACCGGGAGCAGGATCGTGAAGAAGAATGTCATCTCATTGGCTCCGTCCACGTCCGCCGCCTCCCGCAGCTCCGTGGGGATGCCCTGGTAGTAAGTCCTGGCGATGATCATGTTCCACACGCTGAAGGCGCCGGGGATGATGATGGCCCAGATGGTGTCTATCATGCCCAGGCTCTTGATCAGCAGGTAGGTGGGAATCAGGCCGCCGCCGAAGAACATGGTGATGACGAAGATTACATTAAAGAATCCTTTGCCCTTGAAATCCGGCCTGGACATGGGATACGCTGCCAGCAGGGTGATGAACACCGACACCGCCGTGAATGTCACGGAATAGATTACTGCGTTCCGGAAGCCAATCCAGATCTGCGCGTTGCTGAACACCCGCTCATAAGCCGTCAGTGTCCACTTGCTGAAATCAAAGGTGATGCCCTTGTTCTGCAGGGTGATGGGATCCATGAAGGATGCCACCACGATGTAAATCATGGGGATGATGATCGCTACCACGAACAGCCCCAGCAGGATGTAGCCTGTCATCAGCAATGTCTTATCCTGTAAGGAATATCTGCTAAATTTTTTCTTCATAAAATGTTTCGCACCTCCTCTACAGTCCTTTGCCTTCGTTCATCCTTGCCACGACCTTGTTCACTGTGACCAGCAAGATGAGATTGATGACCGTATTGAACAGCCCCACCGCCGTTGAAAAGCCATAGTCGCCGTCCAGAAGACCTTTTTTGTACACATATGTGGAAATGATTTCCGATGTCTTCATGTTCAGGTCCGTCTGCAGCGCGTAGGCCTTCTCAAAGCCGATGCTCATGATATTGCCTGCCGACATGATGAACTGGATGATGACCACGTCCTTGATGGCCGGCCACTCTACCGCTTTGATCTGCTGGAAGATGTTGGCCCCGTCAATGACGGCCGCCTCCTTCAGTTCCTGGCTGGCGTTGGAAAGAGCTGCCGTGTACATGATGGAACCCCAGCCCGCGCCCTGCCAGATGCCGCTGGCGATGTAGATGGTGCGGAACGCCTCGGGCATGGTCATGAAGTCCGTGGAGGTGCCCAGCAGCAGGTTCACAGGGCCGGTAACCGATAACAGAATCCTCACGATACCGCAGAGCACGATGACAGAGATGAAGTTGGGCATGTAGAGCACCAGCTGAATCTTCTGCTTGATTTTGGAGCTTTCCACCCGGTTCAGCAGGAAGGCCAGCAGGATGGGAATGGGGAAGCCCCACAGCAGGCCGTAGATGCTCAGCTTCAGGGTGTTCACCAGATAGGCCAGGAAGTCCGGCGAGGACAGGAACCTCTGGAAGTGCTTGAAGCCTACGAACGGGCTGCCAAGGAATCCTTTGATTGCGTTGTAGTCCTCAAAGGCAATCAGGATGCCGCCCATGGGTATGTAACGGAAGATGATCGTCAGGGCGAATGCCGGAAGCAGGAAGATCACATACAGCTGCCAGTGCTGGCGCAGGTAGACAAGCGTGCCGTGCAGCCCCTTTCCTTCTTTTTCCTTCCAGGGAGCGCGTTCCTTGGAAGAAGCCGTTTTTGTACTTGTTTTCATGAAAGATTTCTCCTTTCCGCTTTCTCTTAAAAACCACAATCTGCACTCCGCTGTCCCCTCTTCCCTCCTTGTTGCGCTTTATTGTGCATTTGTAAAATTTTCGTTTACATTTTATGTAACTATACACTATCATATATTTTACAATTGGTCACTACCTTTTTTACATTTTACACAAATTTTTTGATTCAATTGTTACATTTGACCATTTTTCTTTTATAACTTTGACCATTTTGCCCATTCCCGCCTCTAAATCATGCTGTTAGCCCTGTGGATTGACAGAAGCGACATAGTAAATGCTGTTAATTTTACATTTTTACATTTGACACATCCTGATTTATACATTATAATAAAGGAAATCAAATACCCCCTGCAAGCAACGGGGCATCAAGCCTGCAACGCTGCAGAGCAGAAAGTGTCCTTCAGGCACTTTGGTATTTGACCCTCGCGGCATTCGCCAACTGGCCGTGCAAGCACGGCCGCTTGGCTCATTGCTCGCGGGAATAAACTGCTACAGTTAAAACGGAGAAATGCATATGGCAGAACGAGTTACGATTCAAGACATTGCGGATGCTCTTGGGCTGTCCCGGAACACAGTCTCCAAGGCCATCAACAACACAGGGCTCCTGGCCGAATCCACCCGGGAGAAGATCCTGCAGAAGGCTATAGACATGGGCTACAAACAGTTTTCCTACGCGACCACCGTTGCAGGGCTGAACGACCGGAAAACAGAGGCGGCATCCGCCGCAAAGGAAATCGCCCTGTTTTCCACCGGCCCTATCAACAATTCCCACTTCGCCTCCACTATGCTGGACAAGCTGCAGCGGGAGCTTTCCCAGCTGGGCTACAGTTTTACCATGCACAGGATCCAGGACGAGGAGGTGTCGGCCCTGCGGCCCCCCGCTTTCTATAATAAGGAAAGGACAGCCGGAATCATCTGCGCGGAAACCTTCGACAGGGCCTACGCCGACATGCTCTGCGGCATGGGAACCCCTGTCCTGTTCGTGGATTCCCCGGTGACAGCCTTAGGCCGGCCTCTGCAGGCGGACTGTCTCTACATGGAGAACGAGGCCAACCTATACAGCATCGTCGGCGAGATGGTCAGGCGGGGCAAGAAGAGGATAGGCTTCATCGGCGAGCATCTGCACTGCCAGTCCTTCTTCGAGCGGTATATGGGATACCGCAAGGCCATGTATCTGTTCAGGCAGCCCTGTCTGGAGGAATACTGCATCATCGGCCACAAGGAAGGAACCAAGATAGCCAGCACCGAGGACTACAGGGAGTATCTCCTGGAAAGTTTTCAGCGCCTGAGCGCCATGCCGGAGGTCTTTCTCTGCGCCAACGACTTCGTGGCGCTGGATGCCCTGGCTGTGCTGCGGGACATGGGACTGTCCGTGCCGGAGGATGTCTGGCTCTGCGGCTTTGACGATTCACCGGAGTCAAAGGTGGTGACGCCCTCCCTCACCACGATTCACATCCACAGCCAGATTATGGGATTCTCGGCAGCGCAGCTGTTGCTGTCCCGCATCAAGGAGCCCTCCCTGAACTTCCGCACCATGCACACGGAGACCACCCTGATCTACAGGAAATCTACAGGAGACTAAGATATCCGAAGGAGAATGCATATGAACAGTCTATTGAATCCGGAAAGCAAGCTGATGCTTATTTTTACCAAAATCGCCTACAGCGCGTATCTGAACATCCTGTGGTTCCTCTGTTGTCTGCCCGTCGTGACAGCGGGGGCTTCCACCACCGCCCTGTTCTATGTGACCCTGAAGATGGCAAAGGACGAGGAAGGGAATGTGACGAAATCCTTTTTCAGGGCTTTTAAGGAGAATTTCAAGAAAGCTACCGTTATCTGGCTGATTCTTCTGGCGCTGGGAATCGTGCTGGCGCTGGACGGATACATATTTTACCATATGCGGTTCGAAAACGCGTTCTGGGCCGTGGGGACCGCTGTCTTTCTGGTGGCAGTGGCCGCCTATGCCATCGTGCTGATGTACATCTTCCCGCTGCTGGCCAGATTCGAGAACACGGTCAGGGCCATGTTCCTGAATTCCATCATGCTGGGCATGCGCTTCCTCCTCTGTACCGCGGCAATGGCGGTCATCTATTTTGTCATGGCCTTTGTAGTCATCAATGTCTTCACGCCGGCCATCGTGTTCGGGGAGGGGCTCTGCGCCCTGCTGTGCTCCCATCTACTGTCCAATATCCTTCTGATGTGCGAGGAGAAGGCGGATCAGCCGGAAAGCGGCGGCATATCTGACGAGGGGGAAGCTGGGGAACTCGAAGGCATATCAGAAGACTGAAGGGAATGCGAATGCTGCAGCCGGCGGAAAGAGCATGGGGATGCAGCATAGCCAAAAGGCAGGAGGATAAAAGCAATGAAATCCGAGGGAAATTTCTCATTAAAGGCCGCCCTGGCATCCGCCGGGGAACGCCTGGCCATATTGCTGAAGGACGACAATCTGAACACCCTTCACGGCCGGAAGAAAATCGGGCATATCCTGGCCTATTATAAATTCCCGCTGTTCATCCTGTGCATTTTCCTGTATTTCATCGGATACAATATTTATGGACATATCACCCACAAGGACGTAGTCCTCTATGCCGCTCTGGTGAACGTGGCGGCCGGGGAGGATCTGACCTGGCAGCTCAGGGAAGGTTTCATGGCGTACGCCGGGACGGATATGTCCAAAAACGAGCTGAAGCTCTACACAGACCTCTACCTGACAGATGATGAGCTGAACGCCTATCATGAATATACATATGCCTCCCGCATGAAAATCCTGGCCTCCATCGAGGGGAAGCAGATGGATATCGTCCTCATGAACCGGGAGGCTTTCGACGCCTTCTCCCAGAACGGGTATCTCCATGACCTGGACAGCTTCCTCTCCGCCGAAGACCCGGATCTGTACCGGGCGCTGGAGCCGTCCCTCGTCAGCAACATCGTCATCCTGGAGGACAACGCGGACGATATGGCGTTAGATGATTCTCTCTCTTACAGCGCATTGACGCAGGAGCATCGCTTCGGGCTGAATCTGTCCGAAAGCCCCTATGTGGAGCAGGCCGGGTTCGGCGATACCGTCTATCTGGGCATCGTGGCCAATACGCCCCGGACGGAGGCGGTCATGTCCTATCTGCGGTATCTGGCGGGGGATCGAGCGCCCTTGTCCTGTCCGGATGCCTGATGCCCGCCCCCAGTCAGCCCTCTATCCTCTCTTACACCATCCACCTGGCCAGCACCACGCTCATTACCGTCCCCGCCAGGGTGGCCAGCAGCGCCCCGGCCAAAGTGAACCTTGTCTTCGTCACCTTCGCCGCCAGGAAATACACGCTCATGGTGTAGAACACCGTCTCCGTGCAGCTCATGAGGATGGATGTCAGCATCCCCGCGTAGGAGTCCGGCCCGGAGGTGCGGAACACGTCCAATACCAGCCCCGTGGACGCCGAGGAGGAGAACAGCTTCACCACCAGCAGGGGCATCAGCTGGACGGGCAGCCCCACGGCAGCGGCGGCAGGGCCAAGCACTGTCCCCAGCATCTCGAAGAAGCCCGAGGCCCGCAGCATCCCCACCGCCACCAGCAGGCCGATGAGGGTGGGCACGATGTCCACCACAATCTTCAGCCCCTCCTTCGCGCCCTTCAGGAAGGTCTCGTACACCTTTACCCCGGAGACGAAGCCGTAGCCCACGATGAAGAAGATCAGGATAGGGATGATGATGTCCGAAAGATGCGCCAATGCGTTCATACCGTCCTCCCTCCCCTGTCCTTGATCTTGCAGTACGCAATCGCCACCAGGGTGCTCACCAGCGTAGCCGCGATGGCCGGAGCGATGATCGCCGTGGGGTTGGCGCTGCCGTACTGGGCCCTGTAGGCAATCATGTTCACGGGGATCAGCTGCAGGGATGAGATATTGAGGATCAGGAAAATGCACATCTCATTGCTGGCACGCCTGTCCCGGCCCTTTCCCGGACCGCCCCGGCCCGCACCCTCCTGCC
>CAMQOJ010000088.1 GCA_947003375.1 uncultured Lachnospiraceae bacterium | reverse complement strand
GCCCGGTGCCGCTGTCTCCTGCACGCATCCTATACGAAATCCCTGGAGCTGGCGGCTTCCAAGGGCTGCGGGAGCATCGCTTTTCCCCTGATCTCCAGCGGCATATACGGCTATCCAAAGGAGGAGGCCCTGGAGGTGGCAAGGGAGGCCGTCATGCAGTTCCTGGACAGCCACGACATGACGGTCTATCTGGTCGTCTTCGATAAATCCGCCTTCCGCATCAGCCAAAGCCTGCTGGGCAAGGTGGAGAGCTACATTGATGAACATTATATCGATGATAGATATCCGAAAGAACAGATACGCTCCCGCCAGCTCCTGGAAACGGAAAAGGAGGCGGAAGCGCCGCCCTCTCTGAAAGGAAAAGCCCCATCCCCGCAGAAGCCATCTACCCCAAGGGCGGCCGCTTTCATAGACATCGCTGCAGCCATGGGGGGAATCGACTCCCTGCTGAATCATCTGGACGAGCCCTTTTCCGAAGCCCTGCTGAAGCTCATCGATGCCAAGGGAAAGACGGATGTGGAAGTCTATAAAAAGGCCAACATCGACCGCAAGCTCTTCTCCAAAATCCGAAAGGGAAAGGGCTACACACCCAAAAAGCCCACGATTCTGGCCCTTGCGGTGGCCCTGGAGCTGACGCTTCCCGAGACGGACAGCCTGCTGGGGCGGGCGGGCTACGCCCTGTCCCATGCCAGCAAATTCGATGTGATCGTGGAGTACTTCATCGTCAGCGGCAGGTACAATATCTTCGAGATCAACGAAGTGCTCTTTGCCTACGACCAGCCCCTTCTGGGCTCCTGAACTGTCGCTTTGAAAGCGACCATAGAACCTTCTGTGCAGGCTATAATAAAGCCATCAAAACACACAGGAGGTTTTTTCTATGAAAAAAGGTATGACAGAACTGGTATTTATCCTGGACAAAAGCGGTTCCATGGCTGGGCTGGAGAAGGACACCATCGGCGGCTTCAACGCCATGCTGCAGAAGCAGCGGGGCGTGGAGGGGGAGTGCAGGATCACCACGGCCCTCTTCGACAACCGCTACGAGCTGCTCCACGACCGCATCGACATCCGCGGGGTCAGCCCCATGACGGAAAAAGAGTACCAGGTAGGCGGCTCCACGGCCCTGCTGGATGCCGTCGGCACGACGATTCACAAGCTCATAAGCGTACAGAAGAACACGGAGGAGGAATACCGGGCGGAGAAAGTGATGTTCGTCATCATCACGGACGGGGAGGAGAACGCCAGCCGCGAATACTCCTCGGACAGGATAAAGAGCATGATTTCCTGCGAAAAGGAACGGTACGGCTGGGAGTTCGTGTTCCTGGGGGCAAACATCGATGCCGTGGAGACGGCAGGGAGGTTCGGCATCTCCCCGGACCGTGCGGCGGATTACGTGCCGGATCGGGCGGGCACCCAACTGAACTTCCAGATGATGAGCGAGGCAGTGGCGGCATTCAGGGCCACCAGCCAGCTCCCCTCAGCGCCACTGGAGGCGATTCGGAAGGAGGCGGGGAAGAGAGGGAAGAAATTTTTTTCAACCCCTTGACTTTGGAGGCAATATTTGGTAAAGTAAATTCATCCACAGAAAATGTGGGTGTCAGAAAATCGTAGTTTCTAAGGTTCTGAGCAGTATTATTTGTCTGGTATGTCGAAAGTGTCCCGGATTCAGAGGAAATAAGCGAGGGGCGGCGTATGTCCGTATGATTTGGCATGGAAGGGGAAGGATGGGCATGTTTCCCGCGCACGGGCCTGTGCATAAAAATCGGGGAGGAAGCCTCCCCGATATAGACAGATATCTCTCTGAGCCATCACTTGCGCAGGGCCGCCCGCTTGCGCAGGGTGGGATCCAAGATTTTCTTGCGGATCCGCAGAGTGCTTGGCGTGACCTCCAGAAGCTCGTCGGTGTCGATGAAGTCCAGGCACTGCTCCATGGACAGGATCCTGGGCGGCACCAGGCGCAGGGCCTCGTCCGAGCCGGAGGCCCGGGTGTTGGTGAGCTGCTTCTTCTTGCAGACGTTCACCTCGATGTCCTCGCTCCTGCCGGTCTGGCCAACCACCATGCCGGCGTAGACCTTCTCGCCGGGGCCGATGAACAGGGTGCCCCGCTCTTGGGCGTTGAACAGGCCGTAGGTGATGGATTCCCCCGCCTCGAAGGCGATCAGGGATCCCTGCTTCCTGTACTGGATGTCCCCCTTGTAGGGCGCGTAGCCGTCGAAGACCGTGTTCAGGATGCCGTTGCCCTTGGTGTCCGTCAGGAACTCCCCCCGGTAGCCGATCAGGCCCCTGGCGGGGATGGAGAACTCCAGCCTTGTGTAGGTGCCGCCGGAGATGCTGCCCATGTTCCGCAGCTCCCCCTTGCGCTGGCCCAGCTTCTCGATGACCGCCCCGGAGAACTCGTTGGGCACATCGATGTAGGCCAGCTCCATGGGCTCCGTGCGCTTGCCGTCCTCGTCCGTATGGTAGAGGACCTCCGCTTTGCTGACGGCGAACTCATAGCCCTCTCTGCGCATGTTCTCAATCAGGACGGACAGGTGCAGCTCGCCTCGGCCGGATACCTTGAAGCACTCGGTGGTGTCCGTCTCCTCCACACGCAGGGACACGTCCGTGTTCAGCTCCCGGAACAGCCTGTCCCGGATATGGCGGCTGGTGACGTATTTTCCCTCCAGGCCCGCCAAGGGGGAATCATTAACCATGAACTGCATGGCGATGGTGGGCTCGCTGATTTTCTGGAAGGGGATGGGCACAACCTGCTCGGGGGAGCAGAGGGTGTCCCCGATGCGGATGTCCGCGATGCCGGAGATGGCCACGATGGAACCGATGCCCGCCTCCTTTACCTCCGCCTTGCCAAGGCCGTTGAACTCGTACAGCTTGCTGACCTTGACCTTTACCTGCTTGTCCGGGTCGTGGTGGTTGCAGATGACCACTTCCTGGTTCACCTTGATAATGCCGTTGTCCACCTTGCCGATGCCGATGCGGCCCACGTACTCGTTGTAGTCGATGGTGCTGATCAGCACCTGTGTGCCGGCCTCGGGATCTCCCTCAGGGGCGGGAATGTAGTCCACGATGGTCTCGAAGAGGGGCTCCATATTGGCGCCGTTTCCGTCGGAATCCATGGAAGCCACGCCTGTCTTCGCCGAGGCGTAGACAAAGGGGCAGTCCAGCTGCGCATCGTCCGCGTCCAGCTCCAGGAACAGCTCCAGCACCTCGTCCACCACCTCATCAGGCCTGGCCTCGGGGCGGTCTATCTTGTTGATGCATACGATGACCGGGAGCTTCAGCTCCAGGGCCTTGCGGAGCACGAACTTCGTCTGGGGCATGGGGCCCTCGAAGGCGTCCACCACCAGGATGACGCCGTTGACCATCTTCAGCACCCGCTCCACCTCGCCGCCGAAGTCCGCATGGCCCGGGGTGTCAACGATGTTGATTTTAGTCCCTTTGTACAGGACGGCGGTATTTTTGGAAAGGATGGTGATGCCCCTCTCGCGTTCGATATCATTGGAGTCCATGACGCGCTCCGCCACGTCCTGGCCTTCGCGGAACACGCCGCTCTGCTTCAACAGCTCATCCACCAAAGTGGTCTTGCCGTGGTCTACATGGGCTATGATGGCGACGTTCCTTACATCTTCTCTTTTTTGATTCATGATTATCATACCTCTCTGTGCGCGGCAGCCCTGGGGATTGCCGGATTGTCAACCTGTGTCTATCTTTGCCGATGGCTTTTTCAGGCACATTTTCAAACTGTTACAGTATAGCACTATTTCCCGCGGGACGCAAGGATTATTGGGATGCGGAGGGTTGGTTTTCGATTTTACATAGATTCAGAAATGAAATAGAATGCGGTTTTGCAAAAAATGACGAAGAGTGCGGTGAGAAATGGTACTAAAATGCCCGTTTCTATTGTATAAATAGTAATATCCAGCCGTTGGGATATGGATCCGTCAGGGGATGTCCCGCCGGAGGTGTTACCGGAAAAAGTCTTAGGACAAGAAGGGAGAACGAAAATGACAGATAAGGTAATTGAAAACAACCAGGTGACGGTTATGGGGGAGATAGCAAGCGGTTTTACCTATAGCCATGAGATTTTCGGAGAGGGCTTCTACATGATGGACGTGCGCTGCAAGCGGCTCAGCGAGAGCTACGACACCATTCCCGTCATGGTATCGGAGCGGCTGATGGACGTGACGGCGGATTATACGGGAGAACTGATATGCGTGAACGGACAGTTCCGTTCCTACAACCGCCATGAGGAGAGGAAGAATCGTCTGGTGCTCTCGGTGTTCGCCAGAGAGGTGAGCTTCGTGGACGAGATGGAGGAGAGCTCCAAGACCAACCAGATCTTCCTGGACGGCTATATCTGCAAGGAGCCGATCTACAGGAAGACGCCCCTTGGAAGGGAGATCGCGGACCTCCTGCTGGCCGTGAACCGTCCTTATGGCAAGTCCGATTACATACCCTGCATCTGCTGGGGCCGGAACGCCCGCTATGCCAACAATTTCAAGGTGGGGGAGCGCTGTGCCGTGTGGGGGCGGATACAGAGCAGGGAATATATGAAGAAGCTGGACGAGGAGAATGTGGAGAGAAGGGTGGCCTTCGAGGTGTCGGTCAGCAAGCTGGAGCTGATCGCGGAAGACGAAATTTGATGGAACGTTACTGTTTACAGACGCTTCCGCGAAGTGTTTTCGTGCGCATTATGCGCGAAAATCACGAGACAGCAGGCGCCAAAATGAGCGTACTTTGCTCATTTTGTGTGCATCATGTTGCTGTGAGCGGCGAAGCCGTGAGCAGTAACGACGAAACCGGAGCCTTTTACCCAAATCGACGTTAGTGTTTGCCAAAATCAGGAAAGTATGGTATGATGAGACTGTCTTGAAATATTTCGGGTGAAACGAGGTGGGGTATGGCAAAAGGATTGGTCAATATATATGCCGGTGACGGAAAGGGGAAGTCCCCGGCGGCTCTGGGGCGGGCTTTGCAGGCCGCGATGGAGGGGAAGAGCGTGGTCATCCTTCAGTTCCTGAAGGGGAACGGCATGAAGTCTCAGGACTTCCTGCGCAGGATGGAACCGGAAATCAAGCTGTTCTGTTTCGAGAAAGCCGACGAGAGCTACGAGAACCTGTCGGAGGAGGAGAAGCAGGAGGAAATCGTCAACATCAAGAACGAGATGAATTTCGCCAAAAAGGTGCTGATCACCAGGGAGTGCGACCTGCTGATACTGGACGAGGTGCTCCGGCTGGTGGAGAAGGAGATTGTGTCCCTGGAGGATCTGAAGGCGCTGCTGGAATGCAGAGGGGATACGGACGTGATCCTGACAGGCAAGAAGGCGGGGGAGGATATCTGCGCCCTGGCCGATATGGTCTCCCGGATCGAGACCTGGAAGCCGGAAGCAAATGCGCAGATTTGACGAGAAATCCATTGACAGCACTCCGGTATGATGTTATGATTTATGACAATAGAAAGCCTTTTCTATTGGAGAGAATATATGCAAGAAGATAGAGGTTGCGTTTTTCAAGAGTACCTTTTCGGATGCGGCAGGCGCAGAGGAAGGGAAGGGAAAGGGGAACACGCCGAAAGAGGGGATGATCTGCTCATCGGCTCTTGGGCATACAGTTAAGAGCTGTGTGACTGTCATCTGGTGGTTACAGGATGGTGCGCTATCGGTATATTATCCTATTGGATTCATGCGCCGGCGCTTTGTGTGTCGGCGTTTGTTTCATTCACACAGTAGAGAAACGAAGATGATGGAGGAGAAAAGATGTCTATTTTTAAGGGCTCGGGTGTGGCCATCGTTACGCCCATGCGTGATAATGGTGAAGTGGATTATGAAGGGTTTGCGAAGCTGCTGGAATTCCAGATTGCGGAGGGGACGGACGCCATCATCGTCTGTGGTACTACGGGCGAGTCGTCCACGCTGACCCTGGAGGAGCACGCGGAGGTGATCCGGTACTGCGTGAAGACGGTGGCGGGGCGCATCCCCGTGGTGGCGGGCACCGGCTCCAACTGCACGGAGACTGCCATCCATCTGTCGAAGGAGGCCCAGGAGGCGGGGGCGGACGGCCTGCTGCTGGTGAGCCCCTATTACAACAAGGCTACCCAGAACGGCCTCTACGCCCATTTCAAGGCGGTGGCTGATTCGGTGAAGCTCCCCATCATCCTCTACAATGTGCCCAGCAGGACCGGCTGCAATATCGCGCCGGAGACGATTCTCAGGCTGTGCACGGACGTGGAGAACATAGTGGGCGTCAAGGAGGCCAGCGGCAATATCGGCCAGATTGCCCATCTGGCGGCCATCGGGGCAGGCAAGGTGGACATCTACTCCGGCAATGACGACCAGATTGTACCCATCATGTCCCTGGGCGGCATCGGCGTGATCTCCGTGCTGGGAAATGTGGCGCCGGCCCAGACCCATGAAATCTGCCAGAAATACCTGGACGGCGACGCCAAGGGGAGCTGCCGCATGCAGCTGGAGGCCATGGAGCTGTGCAACGCGCTTTTCTGCGAGGTGAACCCCATTCCCGTGAAGAAGGCCCTGAGCCTGATGGGGATGATAGGCGGAAGGCTGCGCAGGCCTCTGACCGAGATGGAGCCCGCCAACGTGCAGCGCCTGGAGAAGGCCATGCGGGGATACGGATTGCTGTAGGATCACCATTGACCGGGGCTGCCGCATCGGGCGCGATTCCCGACGCGGGAGCCCTTTTGGGTGGGAAAAGGTAACGGAGACAGAGCGGGATTTGGCACTGCCTTTACAAATGCGGAACTGGAATCAGCAATTGTCCAGACAGTGCCCATAGGATTTACGGACGCAATCACTAAGCGGCCGGAAATTCTATGCCGGGATTTGGTGCTGTCTGGACAAATGCGGAACTGGAATGGAGGCATATTCAGATATGGTTAAGATTATCATGCACGGCTGCAACGGAAAGATGGGACAGGTCATCCGGGGGCTCCTGGAGGCGGACAAAGAGGCGGAGCTGGTGGCCGGAATCGACCTGTTCGACGATGGGAAGAACCCATTCCCCGTCTTTACGGATATCGGGGAATGCGATGTGGAGGCTGACTGCCTGGTGGATTTCTCCACGGCCGGGGCGGTGGAGCGGATGCTGGACTACTGCGTGGAGAGGAAGCTCCCCTGCGTGCTCTGCACCACGGGCCTTGGCGAGGAGCAGATGAAGAAGGCGGAGGAGGCCGCGAAGTCCATCCCCCTGCTGCGCTCCGCCAATATGTCCCTGGGGATAAACCTTCTCTTAAAGCTCCTGAAGAACGCGGCGGGGGTGCTGGCCCCCGGGGGATTCGACATGGAGATCGTGGAGAAGCACCACAACCTGAAGGTGGACGCCCCCAGCGGGACTGCGCTGGCGCTGGCCGATGCCATCAATGAGGAGTTAGGCAACGCTTACTCCTATGCTTATGACAGGAGCGCCAGGCGGGAGCGGCGTCCGGAGAAGGAAATCGGCATCAGCGCCGTCAGGGGAGGCACCATCGTGGGCGACCATGACGTGATATTCGCCGGGCCGGATGAGGTCATCACCTTTTCCCACAGGGCCTACTCCAAGGCGGTCTTCGGCAAGGGGGCCGTACAGGCGGCCAAGTTCCTGGCCGGGAAGCCTGCGGGCAGATATGACATGAGCCATGTGATAGAAGCCGCGCTGTAGAGGATGGGGGCCTGCGGGCCATGGGAGGCAGTGGCCTACAGGGAGAAACGGGGGAGCATACATGAAGGAGAAAGACAATCAGGTCTTAAGAGTCCTGGCGAAGCAGTACCCAAGCGTTGCGGCGGCTTCCACGGAGATCATCAACCTCCAGTCCATCATGAACCTGCCCAAGGGCACGGAGCATTTCCTGACGGACATCCACGGAGAGTACGAGCAGTTCAACCATGTGCTGAAGAACGGCTCCGGCTCCGTGCGCAAGAAGATCGATGAGGAATTCGGCAATACAATCAGCAGCAGGGACAAGAAGAGCCTGGCTACCCTGATCTATTATCCGGAGGAAAAGCTGGAGATCGTCAAGAAGGAAGAGGACAATCTGGAGGACTGGTACAAAATCTCCCTCCACAGACTGGTGCAGGTCATCAAGAGGGTGTCTTCCAAGTATACCCGCTCCAAGGTGCGCAAGGCGCTGCCTAAGGACTTCGCCTATGTCATCGAGGAGCTGATCACGGAGAAGGAGGAGATCCACGACAAAGAGGCGTACTACAACGAAATCATCCGCACGATTATCCGGATTGGCCGGGCGCCCCAGTTCATCGTGGCCCTGAGCCAGCTGATTCAGCGCCTGGTCATAGACCATCTCCACATTGTGGGGGACATCTACGACAGAGGGCCGGGGCCCCATATCATCATGGACACCCTGTGCGCCTATCACTCTGTGGACGTGCAGTGGGGGAACCATGACGTGGCGTGGATGGGAGCCGCCAGCGGCCATATGGCATGTATCGCCAATGTGATCCGGATCGCGGCCCGCTACGGGAACCTGGACACCTTAGAGGACGGCTACGGCATCAACCTGCTGCCCCTGGCCACCTTCGTGATGGATGTCTATGAGCACACGGACTGCAGCGTATTCGCCGTGCGCACGGGCAAGAACCGCAACCGGAAGGCCCTGGACTTAGACGTCAGGATGCACAAGGCCATGGCCATCCTCCAGTTCAAGCTGGAGGGGCAGCTAATCAGGCGGCATCCGGAGTTCCACATGGAGGACAGGGTGCTGCTGGAGCGGATAGACTTCCAGAAGGGGACCGTCCGCCTGGGCAGCGAGGGCCGGGAATACACTATGCGGGACATGGATTTCCCCACGGTGGATCCCTCGGATCCCCTGGCCCTGACGGAGGAGGAAGAGGAGGTCATGCGGGGGCTGCAGCAGAACTTCCAGAACTGCGAGAAGCTGCAGCGCCATGTGCGCTTCCTCTACTCCAAGGGCGGCCTGTACAAAATCTACAACGGGAACCTCCTCTATCACGGCTGTATGCCCATGGAGGAGGACGGCAGCTTTGCCGGGGTGGAAATCTGCGGAAAAGCGTACAGCGGAAAGGCGCTGTACGACATCCTGGAGCACCATGCCAGGAGAGGGTATTACGCCAAGGACCAGGCGGAGCGGGCCATGGGCCAGGACCTTATGTGGTATATCGGGGCAGGAAAAGGCTCGCCCGTGTTCGGCAAGGACAAGATGGCTACTTTTGAACGGTATTTCGTAGAGGAGAAGGAGGCCCACGAAGAGCGGAAGAACAGCTACTACAGGCTGCTGGAGCAGGAGGAGACCGTGGACCGCATCCTGAAGGAATTCGGTCTCCACGGCAAGGAGTCCCATATCGTCAACGGCCATGTGCCCGTGGAGCAGATACACGGGGAGTCCCCCATCAAGTGCGGGGGCAGGCTCTTGATTATCGACGGCGGCTTTTCCAAGGCCTATCAGGCGAAGACGGGCATAGCGGGGTATACGCTGGTATGTAGCTCCAGGGGGATGCAGCTCGTGGCACATGAGCCCTTCGAATCCGCCTGCGCGGCGATCGTCAACGAATCCGACCTGTTCTCCCATTATCTTGACGTGGAGACCTATGTACACAGGAAGCTGGTGGCGGATACGGATGTGGGACGGGAGCTGCGGGAGCAGGTCTATTACCTGGAGGAGCTGCTGGAGGCTTACCGGGACGGCACGCTGCGGGAGGAGTAGGCGAGCGAAAGGCATTCTCAGGCGCATGCCTTCTGCCGCAGGGTCTGCCTGGGGCATCCGGAAAACGCCTGAGACATAGTTACCTTATGGCGCCGCCGGAAGGGTTGCCGTACATGCGGCTGCGAGTCCCGTCTGCCGCTCCGGTGCCGTTTGTAGTACCGTTCGTGGTGGTGCCGTTTCCGGAATTGTTATCATTGCCGGTGAGGTCATCCGTGATATTGTCGATGCCGTCGGTGACGTCGTCCACTGCATCGTCGATGGCATCGCCCGCGTCGTCCAGCAGGGAATCGTCATCCCCCTGGGTGGCGCCGCCTTCTCCAACGCCGTTGCCGGTGTCATTGCCGTTTCCGGCATCATTGCTGTTGCCGGTGCTTGAACTGTTTCCGGCATCTGAGCCAGTGGTGCTGCTCTCGGCGGAACTGCTGCCAGAGCTTTCGGCAGAGCTGCCGTTGCCTGAACTGCTGCCAGCAGCGCTGGAGCCGGAATCCTGGGTGCTGGTTCCGGCCATGCTGTCAGAGCTGTTGTCCTTTTTGTCGTTGTTGGTGCAGGCAGTAGCCATGCATACATAGGCAAGCACCAGCCCTAACGCCAAGAGCTTTTTGGCTCCTGCAAGTCTTTTTCCTTTTTTCATAGTTTCCTCCATTCTGCTGCGTGGATATTTTGTAATGTTGACATGGAAGTGCAACATGTCAACTCCTGATTCCATGTGCGCGGGGCGCACGAAATCATGGTTTAATAGGAAATACATCAGACGATTCTGTGCGGAATCCACATCTGGCGGAGAATTCTGCGCGGAATGGCTGATATGCCACTAGTATGTGACTTGCGGCAGGTTTTATACGGCGGGGATCAAAAAAATTTTTTTGAAGAGGAGGTACGGGATGGAGTTCAGGCCATGTATCGATATTCACAACGGCCATGTGAAGCAGATTGTAGGCGGGAGCCTGCGGGACGCAGGGGACACGGCCCAGGAGAACTTCGTGGCGGAGCGTGGGGCGGCCTATTATGCCGGGCTCTACCGGGATGCGGGCATTCGGGGTGGGCATGTCATACTGCTCAATGCCGCGGACAGCCCCCAGTATGCCGCCACGAAGCGGCAGGCGCTGTCGGCGCTGGAGACCTATCCCGGCGGGCTGCAGGCAGGAGGAGGCATCACGCCGGAGACTGCCGGGGAATTCCTGGAGGCGGGCGCGTCCCATGTCATCGTCACATCCTTCGTGTTCCGGCAGGGGCGGATTGATTATCAGAGGCTGGAGCAGATGCGGGACGCAGTGGGAAAGGAGCGGCTTGTGCTGGATTTAAGCTGCAGGAAGACCGGAGACGGATATCGTGTGGTCACGGACAGATGGCAGAGAGAGACCCAGGAAAGGGTAGAGGAGCCGCTACTGGAGCGCCTTTCGGGGTACTGCGACGAGTTCCTGATCCACGCAGTGGACGTGGAGGGAAAGGCGGAGGGGATTGAAGAAGAACTGGCATCTCTCCTCGGAGCCTGGGGAGGGAAGCCCATGACCTACGCGGGCGGCGTCCACAGCTATGAAGATTTGGAGCCTGTCTCTTATACACATCTGACGCTGCCGACGAAGAGACTCGTGTAGATC
>CAMQOJ010000087.1 GCA_947003375.1 uncultured Lachnospiraceae bacterium | reverse complement strand
CACGAGTCTCTTCGTCGGCAGCGTCAGATGTGTATAAGAGACAGGTATACTTCTAAATTGTCATCCATATTTTATTTGGGGTTGACAATAAAAAAGAAAAGAGGTAAACGAAATGAGCAACCCCACAAAGGCACAAACCTCCGGACTGAATATCAAGCAGCTGGCCCTCACAGGCCTGATGACGGCAGTCCTCTGCATCCTGGGACCCCTGTCCCTGAACATCCCTATCAGCCCGGTTCCCATATCCCTAGGCTTCCTGGGCATCTACTTCATATGCTCTGTGCTGGGCATGAAGCTGGGTACCTTGAGCGTCATCACCTACATTCTGCTGGGGCTGGCCGGCCTGCCTGTGTTCACGGGCTTTACCGGCGGCCCAGGAAAGCTTTTCGGCCCCACCGGCGGCTATATCATCGGCTATGTCTTCATGGCCCTGCTCTGCGGCTTCTCCGTGGACAGGGGAAAGGGAAAACTCCTGCCTACCCTGGGCGGCATGATCCTGAGCAGCGCGGTGGGGTATTTGTTCGGCACAGTATGGCTGGCCCGCCAGCAGTCCATCGGATTCATAGAAGCCTTATTCCTGGGCGTCGTCCCTTACCTTCCTCTGGACGTCGTGAAGCTCATCGTCGGCATGGCCGTGGGGAGCCGCCTGCGCAAACGGCTACTGCAGGCAGGGCTGCTTTCAGCTCAGGCCCCGGTAAAGGTGTCATAGAGGGTCACGATGTTTTCCTGGGCATCATACATAGTGATGGCACCGCAGTCGATGGGGAGCACTACCGCAAAGGGCTCCCCGGAATCCACCTGAATCACTTTTTCCTCCCGGTTGCCGTCCACGGCTACGATTTTGCACACCTTATCCTCGTTCAGAGACAGAAGCGCGATGCCCTTGTCCTCGAATACCACGCCCTTTACGCCCTCTTCCATATAGGTATCGGTGCCTCCCTGTCTGTAGAAGTAGCCGTAGGACAGGCCCTTTTTGGTCAGGTAGATGGAATAGGCATAGTTCTCTCTGCTCTCATCATAGAAAAGCATGGCGCACATGTCCTCATTGACAGCCTGGGCCATCTCCCAGCCGTTCTCCACATGCTGCCTCTCCCTGGCATCCTGCTCCAGTCTGCTCTCCGACACGCCGAATATCCCAGCCTTCCATATGATCAGAAAGGCCAGCAGTATAATCAGCACGAAGCCAATCAATGCCGGTATCTTCTCTGCCTTCATGTTTTTACCTCCTGGTTCTTGCGTATTCGTCTATAAAATGCTTCCTATAAATCCATGTTATCAGAAAATTTTTTGACATGATGTCCTTATGTTTCAATATTTTACCATAGATTTCCTTATCCGTCCAGCCGTAAAACACCTGTGGCTCTTGCGGCGCTATTCTCTCAGATAGGTGATGAACTGGTTCCCGCTCTCCTCGAACCAGGCGGCGGCCTCGCTGTTCTTCATGGTGTATATGGTGCCGGTGGATGGATCCATGATGCCGACCTCAATCTCATTGAAGCCCACCAGCAGCACCGCCCCATCTCCCACCAAGGCCAGCACGGGAATGTCCTGGTTCACATAATACAGCACCGCATCCAGGCTGCAGCCCGCCAGGTCCAGGATCGCCGCATCCGGCAGGCTCTCCTGAAGAATATCCCGAATCGTGTCGCCCCTGCCCAGATAGTACTGGGTGTTCCTGACCACGCCCTCATAGCCCAGCATGGTGTCCAGGCAGGTGGCAAGCGATCCCCTCTCCGGCGTAGCTTCCGCCTCCTTAATCGCCATAATCTGGTTCTTGGCGGCCCGGTTCCCCCGCAGCCAGATTCTGCGCCCGCCTTCGTCTATGACCACTCCGGCCACATCATAAGCCATATCCACGGCCCGGGCAGAGGAACAGAAGATGCCGCAGACCCCATATGCTCCGTACACATAGTACCGCTCGCTCTCTCCGGCCTCCGGCAGAAGAAGCTTTCTGCCGCCCTCGTACACTACTTCCTTGGGCGTCAGCACCATAGGCGACTTGCCCTCCGGTGACTTGCGCATCCGAATCTCCATGCACCGCTTATAGCGCTCCGTGTCCACGGCGGTCACCACATTCCTGCCTGTCTCCTCCTCCATATTGTTCATGACATGATCCTGCTCTATCTCCTGATAGGCGCCGGACTCCAGGCGTATGGCCCTGTCCAGCGTAATCTGGTTGTCGCTCACGGTACAGCCGGTGACATAGACCCCCGCCTGCCGGTACTCCTTCAGCAGCTCTCCTTCAGAATTGCAGATACATATGGCATACATGGGAAAGAAAGTCCTGCCTGAATGCTCCTCCACCACGTCCGCCCCGTTGGCGATGCCGTATATGATGTCCTCGTCCATGAAGCCCAGGGGACGGATAGCCTCCCCCTGAGGCACTGTAATGCTTTTCTGGACATCGGTGCTCAGGTTTCGGATGTTCAGCTCGCTGCTGTGGTAGATGTCCTCCCCGGAAGGCCAGACCACGATTTTGTGGTTCTCCGACACCTGGAGCCCCTCATCATGGGTGTTTTCTATCAGCCTGGAACAGGATTTTCGTACCAGGTCGATTCCATATACCCCGCCGTCCAGCATCAAATACAGCTTCTGCTCCCGGTTCAGATAGAGCAGGCGCTCCATCTGCACCGCCAACACGGAATACGGTCTGTCATAGGGGATGTAGAGCAGTTCCTCCACTGTGTTCTGTCCGCTGTTGTAGGTGTAGAACTGGATGCCCACCTCCCCCTCGTGCCTTCCGCGGTTCATGTATCCATAGACGGCGAACTGCATATTGCCGCCCTCGTCCATGTCCAGAATCTTGATGGCATGCTGATCGTACATGGTACGGGCATCCGCGTTCTCCGCGTCATAGAAGCTGAAGGCCAAAGTAAGCTTGTTGGTGGTGATATTGTAGCAGAAGAGCCGGTTTGAAGCCACAAACGCTACTATATTCCCGTCCTCGCTCTCCTGCATGGCCACATCTTCCCCAGTAATGCCCAGCACAATCCGGTCGTCCACGCGCAGCCTTTCCTCGTCCGGAATCTGATTCATGGTGCGCTCGTAAGTCAGCAGGTAAATCCTGTCCGTGGTATAGCGAATCCGATAGTGCTCCTGCATCCGGTAATAGGTAAGCTGCCCCTCCTC
Organism: uncultured Lachnospiraceae bacterium; assembly: GCA_947003375.1. Lineage (GTDB taxonomy): Bacteria > Bacillota > Clostridia > Lachnospirales > Lachnospiraceae > Acetatifactor. The sequence goes on along the minus strand of CAMQOJ010000087.1, from coordinate 8,137 downwards.
GGAGGTGGCCACCATATAGTCCATGAGAAGGGATGCCGTCTGCTCCCCAATCTCCGTCAGCCGGACCATGGGCTCCCCAATCTCCTCCACCGCCAGGTCTCCCCAGGTAAGCTGCCGGAAGCTGCTGTAGATGTTCACTTTATGGTAGGAGCTGTTGTCCTCCAGCCTGGAATCGGATTCCATGTACTTGGTCAGCTCCCTGGCCGCCTCTTTGTCGTACAGGCGCTCATGGAAGTCCAGACAGAAGGCCATCTTCTCCTCCACATGCAGGCTGTCGCTCCATATGACCCTGGTATAATAGGAGACCTGCCTGTCCCCCTCCAACGAGAGGAGCACCGTCAGCAGATACTCGGTATCCCGTTCAATCAAATCTTTCAGAGCGATATGCCCGCTGATCCGTCCTTCCGTCTCCACATAGTCGGTGATTTCGGTATCCTCGACCAGCCTGGAGCCGTCCGCGCTCCTCACTTGCATGGAGATGCCCGTGACCTCCTCCCCAAAGGTCTCTACCACAAATCCTGTGTCCCTGTCCTCTCCCAGGACAGTCACCACGTCCCTCTGGAAAGCCATGTCCACAGGACTCCCATAGCCATGGAGCTGGTTGCACTCGGTTCCTCTCATCACCATGGTGACCAGGGGAAAAGAGGCCGGAGCCATTTCCATGGTCATATTGTCATGCCCTCTGTTCATGAATTTGTTCACGAAGGTCACTGTCAGCAGAAAGACAAGACAGCAGACCAAAAGCTTAACGATCGTCTTCTTCATATAGCAGCTCCTTCAGGGCAGGATTCACGTGCAGGAATTCCATGGCGCGCTTCAGCCCTTCATGCTCTGCCGCCCGGAATCCCATAGGGCGCATGGCAGCGGGCTTCACGGCCCGGATCATCAGGTTCTTTGGCGTGTGCTCCATGTCGATGAACTCCAGGATCTGCACGTCATACCCCTTCTCCTCCAGCAGGTCGGCCCGCAGGGCATCCGTGATCAATGCCGCCATGCGCTCCCTGATCACGCCATAGCGCAGGATGGGCGCAAGCTCCGGGCATCGGATCTGGCCGTTCAGCTCATGCTGGCAGCAGGGCACCGCCAGAATCACGTCGGCTCCCCACTTCACGGCCTTCTCCAGGGCATAGTCCGTGGCCTTGTCGCAGGCGTGGAGGGAGACCACCATGTCCACCTTCTCCGCATCCTCATAGTCGCTGATGTCCCCCTGCCGGAAGCACAGGCCGTCGTAATGCAGCTCCTTCGCCAATTGACTGCAACGGTCGATCACATCCGCCTTCAGATCCAGCCCGGTGACCCGGATGTCCCTGCCCTGGAGCCGGTTCAGATAATAGTACATGCCGAAGGTCAGATAGGACTTCCCGCAGCCGAAGTCCACGATGCGGATGGTGCGGTCTGCTGGAAGCTTCTCCAGCACATCCTCGATGAACTCCAGATAGCGGTTGATCTGCCGGAACTTGTCATATTTCGCCCTGACCACCTTCCCCTGGGGCGTCTGCACCCCCAGACTCACCAGGAAGTCCACCGGCTCCCCCTCGGGCAGGATGTAGCGCTTGGAGCGGTCGTGGGACATGTCCGGAAGATTTTGGGGTTCCGCGTCCCTGCGCTTTTTGGACTTGATGGACACTGCCCCCTTTCTGCTGACCAGGACGCTGGCTTCCAGGCAGGCGCAGCTTATCTGCGCCTGCCTGAACAGCCCCTCCATATATCCTGTCAGGCGTTCCTCCAGCTCCTCCCGCTCCAGGTTCCTGTGGAACACCTGCGCGCCGCGGTACAATGTCTCCTGAAAGCACATCCTTCCCCGGATGAGCACCGGGCGCAGCTTCACCTTCGAAGCCTTTTCCGCATCCCTTGTATTGCTCAGTGTGATCTGTATGATATTTTGATCCGGCAGCTGCCGGAAGAATTCTCTCAGTTTATCCATGGAAACCCTTTCGTCCATCAGTGGGGCCGCCGTTTCGCCATGCCGCCGTCTTCCCTAGAACCATGTGGAGAAGCTCCCTCTGCGGCCTCCGTGGCGGCGCTTGTATATCTCGTTGAACAGGAGGACCTGTATCATCTCCTCTGCAGGCGGGTCCCCCTCCTCGCTCTCCAGAATCCGGCACATAGATCCCGCCAGCGCCTGCAGGCTGCACCTGTCCGGGTATTCGTCGTAGATCATGCTGCCCTCATAGTCCGTCTTATCCAGAATCTCCGCTATCCTTCTCTGGCAGCGCCTTACGTCTCCGGGGTACATCTGCTGCAGATATTCCAGATCCCGCAGCAGCCTGGCCTCGTTCTCCGCGCCGCGGTAATCAGGGTAGGTCATATAAAAAGGAAGGGGCCCGTTCCAGCCCCTTACTTTGTCTTCCGGAAGCGGCTGTAACAGTTTCGAGTGAAATTCCATACGCACTCCTCTTTGGGTTTTTTAACAGCATATGCGTGTTTCCTCTAACTGTTACAGGCGGACGCCTCTGCCGCCCCGCTTTCGATTCCTATTTTAATACCTGTATCCGCGCGACTGCCCGCTGCAGCGCCGTCTCGGCCCTGGCAAGGTCCGTGTTGGCAGCCTTGCCCTGTATGCGCCTCTCGGCCCGCTCCATAGCGGATTTCGCACGGTTTTCGTCTATCTCGCCGGGCCATTCGATTGTCTCGGCCAGAATCGTCACACCCTCCGGAAGGATCTCAGCGAACCCCGCATGCAGGGCCGCCTTCTTCTCCCCCTCCGTCTCATGGATGTAAAGGATGCCAGGCCTTACGATCACTGTCATGGGAATATGCCCCGGCAGCACGCCGATCTCTCCCTCTGTGGTGTTGAACTCCACCATGTCCGCCTGGTTCTCATAGAAGACCCTGTCAGGCGTGATGATGCGCACAGGGAAGCCGCTCTTCTCTGCCATAGTCGCCCTCCATCCTTATGATACCCTTGCCAGCACGTCGTCGATGCTGCCCGCGTTCAGGAAATAGCTCTCCGGGATATCGTCATGCTTGCCCTCCAGGATCTCCCGGAAGCTGCGGATCGTCTCGTTGATAGGTACGTATTTGCCCTCCATGCCGGTGAACTGGCCTGCCACGAAGAAGGGCTGGGACAGGAACCTCTGCACCTTACGTGCGCGGGATACTACCAGCTTGTCTTCCTCCGACAATTCGTCCATGCCCAGGATGGCGATGATGTCCTGGAGCTCCTTGTAGCGCTGGAGGATCTCCTGCACGCCTCTGGCGGTCTGGTAATGCTCGTCGCCCACGATCCTGGGATCCAGGATACGGGAGGTGGACTCCAGCGGATCCACTGCCGGATAGATGCCCAGCTCCACGATGGAACGGGACAGCACGGTGGTGGCGTCCAGATGGGCGAAGGTGGTGGCGGGGGCAGGGTCGGTCAGGTCGTCCGCAGGCACGTACACTGCCTGTACGGAGGTGATGGAGCCGTTCTTGGTGGAGGTGATCCTCTCCTGCAGGGCGCCCATCTCCGTCTGCAGCGTAGGCTGATAGCCCACTGCGGAGGGCATGCGGCCAAGCAATGCGGACACTTCGCTACCCGCCTGTGTGAAACGGAAAATATTGTCGATGAACAGCAGCACGTCCTTGCCGCCCTTGTCGCGGAAATACTCCGCCATGGTAAGCCCCGTAAGGCCCACGCGCATCCTGGCCCCGGGGGGCTCGTTCATCTGGCCGAAGACCATGGTGGTCTTGTCGATGACGCCTGACTCCATCATCTCGTGGTAGAGGTCGTTCCCCTCACGGGTGCGCTCTCCCACGCCGGTGAATACGGAATATCCGCCGTGCTCCGTGGCGATGTTGCGGATCAGCTCCTGAATCAGAACCGTCTTGCCCACGCCCGCGCCGCCGAACAGTCCGATCTTACCGCCCTTCTGATAAGGGCAGAGCAGATCTACGACTTTAATGCCTGTCTCCAGAAGCTCCTTCTCCGTGGCCTGTTCCTCGAATTTCGGCGCAGGCCTGTGGATCGGCTCATAGGAGACTCCCTCCGGAGCCGGCTTGTTGTCGATGGGCTGGCCCAGGACGTTGAAGATGCGCCCCAGGGTCCTCTCGCCCACGGGAACGGAAATCGGCGCCCCTGTGGCCACCGCGTCCATTCCCCTCACCAGACCGTCGGTGCTCCCCATGGCGATACACCTTACGGTGTCGTCGCCCAGATGCTGGGAGACCTCCACGGTCAGCTCGTTGCCGTCTCTGGTAGGAATGCGAATCGCTTCGTTGATTTCAGGCAGCTTACCCTCATCGAAGCGGATGTCCAGCACCGCGCCGATGACCTGAGTAACCTTGCCTCTGTTTTCTCCTGCCATTTCTACCTCTTTCCCGCCCGCTTGCGCGGGCATAAATCTCATTTCTGTATTACACAGGCTTCCTGTCACGCTGCGCAGGTCAGCCCAGCGCTTCCGCGCCGGCTATGATCTCCGTCAGCTCCTGTGTGATCGAGCCCTGGCGGGCCCTGTTGTATTTCAGCGTCAGATCGCTGATGATTTCCTCCGCATTGCTGGTCGCATTGTCCATGGCCTGCATACGCGCACCGTTCTCGCTGGCCACGGATTCCCGCAGCGCGCCGTAGATAAGGCTGGTGACGTACTTGGGGATGAGCAGGTCCAGCGCCTCCGTGTCCTCCGCCTCGAAGTTCATGATGGCAGTGGCCTCTCCGGAGCCCTCGCTCTGGGCCGCGGCGGCATCCACCTCCACCGGAAGCAGACGGAGCAGCGTGGGCACATGGCTCACGGTGTTCTTGAAGCCGGTATAGGCCAGGTAGATCTCCCCGATCTCCCCCGCCGCAAAGGACTCCAGAAGCTTTGCCGACAGCGCGGCGGCATCCGCGTACACGGGGCTCTCCACGATATCGTTGTCGCACTCCTTCACCGCATAGCCGTTGCGGACAAAGGTCTCCCGCCCCTTGTTGCCCAGGCAGTAGATGTCCAGGTCCTCCTTCTTCCACTGAGGATGTCTGGTCACCAGCTTCGTCACATTGGAATTGTAACCGCCTGCCAGTCCACGGTTGGACGTAATGACGATTACCGCTTTCCGCCGGGATTCGCCGGGCGTCAGATAAGGATGGTCGATATGCCCCACGCGCTGCAGGATATTGTTCACCGTGTCGTACATGCAGGTGAAATACCCCTTTGAGCGCTCCGCACTGGCTCTGGCACGCTGCAGCTTCACAGTGGATACCAGCTTCATGGCCTTGGTAATCTGCTGCGTCCCCTGGATACTGCTCTTGCGACGCTTTATATCACGCATTGATGCCATATTCTATATCCTCTTTCTATTTGAACTGCTTCTTGAACTCCTCGATCGCTTTCTTCAGGGTCTCTTCCGTCTTGTCGGAGATCACCTTCTCGGTGGCGATGTTGCCGGGAACCTCAGGATACTTGGTGTCCAGGAACTCGAAGAATTCCTTCTCGAACCTGGTGATGTCCTCCGTGGGCACGTCCAGGAGATACTTGCGGGTCACAGCGTAGATGATGATGACCTGGTACTGGACAGCCATGGGAGCGTACTGGGGCTGCTTGAGCACCTCCTTGACGCGCTCGCCCTGGGCCAGGGTCTCCTTGGTGTTGTCGTCCAGCTCGGAGCCGAACTGGGCGAAGCTCGCCAGCTCTCTGTACTGGGCCAGCTCTGTACGGATGGGGGCCGCAATCTTCTTCATGGCCTTGATCTGGGCAGCGCCGCCTACACGGGACACGGAAAGGCCTGCGTTGATGGCAGGGCGGAAGCCCGCGTTGAACATCTCCGTCTCCAGATAGATCTGGCCGTCGGTGATGGAGATCACGTTGGTGGGAATGTACGCGGACACGTCTCCGGCCTGGGTCTCGATGATCGGCAGGGCCGTCAGGGATCCTCCGCCGTACTCCTCGTTCATCCTGGCCGCGCGCTCCAGCAGCCTGGAGTGCAGGTAGAACACGTCTCCGGGATAGGCCTCACGCCCGGGCGGACGCCGAAGCAGCAAAGAGAGCGTGCGGTATGCGGTTGCATGCTTGCTCAGGTCATCGTACACGACCAGCACGTCCTGGCCGTTCTCCATCCACTCCTCGCCGATGGCGCAGCCTGAGTAGGGAGCGATGTACTGCAGCGGCGCAAGGTCGCTGGCTGTGGATACTACTACGGTAGTATAGGCCATTGCCCCGTATTCCTCCAGGGTCTTCACGATGTTGGCGATCGTGGAGGCCTTCTGGCCGATGGCAACGTAGATACATTTCACGTTCTGGCCCTTCTGGTTGATGATGGTATCGATGGCGATGGCCGTCTTTCCTGTCTGGCGGTCGCCGATGATCAGCTCACGCTGGCCCCTTCCGATGGGAATCATGGCATCGATGGCCTTGATGCCTGTCTGGAGCGGGGTGTCCACGCTCTTTCTGGTGATGACGCCGCTGGCCACGCGCTCGATCTTACGATATTTACTGGTCTGGATAGGGCCCTTGCCGTCAATGGGCTGTCCCAGCGCATTGACCACGCGCCCGGTCAGCGCGTCCCCCACCGGAACCTCAACCACCCGTCCGGTGGTCTTGACAGTGTCGCCTTCGTTGATGTTCCGCGCACTGCCCAAAAGTACCACGCCCACGTTATCCTCTTCCAGATTCAGCACCATGCCGTAGACTTCGCCGGGAAATTCCAGCAGCTCACCCTGCATGGCGTTTTCCAGTCCATGGACACGGGCGATGCCGTCCGCCACCTGGATGACCGTACCCACATCGGACACGTCCAGCGTTGACGCATAGCGCTTGATCTGATCCTTGATAACTGAACTTATTTCTTCCGGTCTTAAATTCATGGATCTGTCGCACCTTTCCTCCAGCGGGTCACCCCAGCTGGATTTGTAATAGTTGTTTCTTCAAGCCGTTCAACTTCGTGCGGACACTGCTGTCCACCACTCTGTCGTTTATGCGGATGATCATTCCGCCGATGATCGAGGCATCCACCTCGTAATGCATCTCCATGCCCGCATAGCCGCTGGTCTCAAGGGCCTGGCTTCCACAGCCTGCCTCTGGGCCGCGTCCAGCTCTACGGCAGTGGTCACATAGGCCATGCCGGTCCGCTGTTCCTCTTTCACCCTGTCGGTAAAATAGGCGAATATGGCCGGGAGCTCCTTATAGCGCTCCTTGGTGACCACGATCTCAAGCAGGCCAGCCAGCTCGTCGCTGATCCGGCCCCTGAAGACGTCCTCCACCACCTGGAGCTTTTCCTGCTTCGGAATCCCCGGATGTCCCATCAGCTCGTCGAACGCGGGGTTAGCTGCCAGTATCTCTCCCACACAGCGGATCTCCTCCATCAGCTCCGAGGTCCTGCCTGCCTCCGCGGCTACCTCATACAGGGCCTCGCCGTATGTCTTGGATACTAATTTAGCCATGTCTTTTCACCCATTTCCTTCAAGGTCTCGTCTATCAGCTGATTCTGCATGGCGCTGTCCACGGATGCCGACACGATCTTGCCGGCCATCAGGGATGCGACGACCACGATCTCGCGCTTCACGTCGTCGGACATCTTCTGCTTCTCCAGCTCCGCTTCCACACGGGCCCTGTCCAGAATACGGGCCGCCTCTTCCCTGGCCTCGGCCACGATCGCGTTCTCATTGGCCAGGGCCTTTCTGCGGGCCTCGCTCAGGATGACCTCCGCCTCCTTGTCAACATCCTTCAGCTTCGCCTCGTACTCCTTCTTCAGGCTCTGGGCGTTCTGCATGGCGGTCTTCGCGGTTTCCAATTCGTTCCGGATCTTCTCCTTGCGGCCCTCCAGCATCTTCCTGGCAGGATTGAACAGGAAATAGCTCAGGATCAGGAACAGGAAAAAGATGGCAATGATCATCAGACAGGAATCAGCCAATAGCTGCCAGTCCAGGTCGAACAGCCTCGACATGGACTCACCTTCTGTTAAAAGTATCATTTTTGCCTCCTTTCTGCCTCTTATTCTTAGAAAATCTTTTCACACTATTAAGGCAGAAGGGGTTTCACGAACATCAGCAGGATAGCTACCAGCAGGCCGTACAGACCCGTGGTCTCTGCCACTGCCTGGCCAAGGAGCATGGTCTGCATGACCTTGGGCTGTGCGCCGGGATTGCGTCCCACTGCAGCGGCAGCGTGTCCTGCCGCGATACCCTGTCCGACACCAGGTCCGATACCGGCGATAACTGCCAGACCTGCGCCAATTGCGGAACATC
>CAMQOJ010000086.1 GCA_947003375.1 uncultured Lachnospiraceae bacterium | reverse complement strand
CTCTCCAACATTTCGCATTATAACACAATACCTCCCGCCACGCAAGAGGTATTGACAAAATTTCTCATCCAATTTTTCATCTGTTTCCCATGATGATCCTGACGATTTCCTCATAGTCAGTGCCCATGGGAATCTCATAGGTGCCCTCCTGTATGCTCCGGGAGTAATTGTTCGAACAGATGTAATGGTCCAGGCTGTCCGCATCCTCTACCAGCCCCAGCTCCTCCAGGAGCTTACAGACGCTGTAGGATGTGACCCCTTCCTCGATGACGACTGTGACCATGTCTCCCTCCGCAGTCTGGCCGCCCGGCTCTTCACTGCCAGATGCGGAGCCATCCTCTGACGCACCGTCCTGCGCCTCTCCTTCAGGATTCATATCGGCGCCGGAGCCGGAATCCGTCTCCCCGTTAGGATCCGTACCATCGTCAGAGTCGGAGCCCGCCTCTCCGTCCGGATTCAAACCGCCATCGGAGCCGGGACTGCCCTCTTCCCCGGGCACAGCGCTGCCCCCTCCCTCGTCTCCGCCATCCTGACCAGGCTCCTGCTGCCCCTCCGACGGTTCCTCCATATCGGGTATATCCGAAAGCTTCATGGAATCGCTGTCCACCATCCCGAGCTCCAATGCCCTGACTTTTATCTCCGCATCGCTTAGGGGAATCTTCTGTCCCTTCACCACCCCCATCATCAGAGCAGTGACGATGATTCCGATTCCCAACCCCCGCATTTGATATCTCAGTTTCACTTATATCCCCGCCTCTATCGCTTCTGGAATAAATCAATGACCAGCTTCACTTCTCCTACACCCAGCCCGAGCTCTCTGGCAATATCCGCCACAGACCTTCCCTGCCGGTAAAGTGCCTTGATTTTCTCCTTATTGCTGCCGTATTCGCCCTCCTCCGCAGCACCCTCCGACCCTGAGTCGGTATCCTGTCCGTCCGTCGGCTCTTCCACAGCCTCCGGCACCGCTTTCTCAGGCTCCATATCCCGGGAAGACTCCGAAATCTGGGCGGCCTCCGTCTCCGCCTCCTCTGCCAGCTGCTTCAGGGCCAGCGTGGCCTCCTCCGCTTCCCTCACGGCGCGGTTCACCTCCGCCACTGTATTCTTCAGGCTGGTATGCTTATTGTTGAGCATATCGTACAGGAACATGACCTCTTCATGAGTTTTGTGGATTTCCGCCAGCACAGTATCGGAATACTCGCTGACCGCCATGATTTTTTCATTGGAAAGCCGTTCCAGGGAGCGCTCGGTCTTCTCCATGGCAATGGATACCGATTCATCCACCGTCCCGTCCAGAGACTGCCTTACTGCCGCCATCTCTCGATCTATCATCGACCTGACATCCTCCCCCGACAGAGCGTCAGCGGATGCCCCCTTCCTGTCCGGGATAAAGAAGCTCAGCACAAAGATGGCCCCTCCCGCAACCAAAAGGATAATCTCCATTATATCCATTATTGTCCGTCCATCCTAACCCCACCCATGGGAGATAATTTTACAGCGTTTTACCTGTAGGCTAAATCTTCATGTCGAAGCCGCCGCGGCTCTTCACCGCCACGCGCTCCGCGGTCTGCTGCTTCTTCCGCTGCCTTCCGCCGTCCCCGCTGTACTTGTTGTTCCCCTTCTCCTTGGCATCCGGCCTGTTTTCATGCCACTGGGTGTCATCGCTATGGTGCACTCCGCGGATATTCTGCTCCGTGGTCTTCTGGAACTGTTGGCTGAAATTCGCCTGATCCACATTTACCTTATTGTCTTCATTGTGCTTAATCGTGGTGTAATCCTGCGCTCTGGAAATCGTCGTCAGTTCAATCGATCCAAATGCCATAATCTGCCTCCTTTCGCAGTGGAACACTTTTGTCTCATCGGGATGCCCCTGCTCCGTCTATTACATAGCCACCATCCGCACCTCGCCGTCCTCCTTGACGAACTTGCAGTACCGATAGTCGTTCTGAAGCGTCTTTGACACGTTCCGGATGACGATGGTGGTATTGGGATAAGCCTGCTCGTTGATGATAACCTCGCCCTGCTGCCTGTTCTCCATCATCCCCTGAAGCTCCTCTATGCGGTTGTTCAGGTTCTCCAGCTCCGCCGACTTCTCCTGTATCAGCGACAGCACGCTCCTCATATACCGCAGCTGGCTGTCATTGTACTTAACCCCCTTCTTCTGCTTCTCCTTGAAATTGTCAAAGACCACCTGGGCCGCATCCACCGTCTTCTTGCTCTCCTCAGCGGTCTTCTGTGCCCGGTCGTACTGGGATTTGATCAGAGGATCCACACCCACCTCCAGTGTAGTTGCCGTGCTCATGCTGCCTCCCACGGTCTTTGCCGTGATGGAGTTCGTGGCCTGCACCAGTCCTCCCAGGATGATTCCCCTCCTGCCGTCCACCCTTACGTCCGTTCCCGCCGTCACTACGCAGTGCATGATGGCCTCCGACTCCAGATAGCCGCCTGTCACTACCCTGGCATTCTCCAGGAACTTGACCATGATATTGCCGCCGGCCCTCAGATACCCTTTTCCCATTCCGTTCATGCCCTTGGCGATGACGATGTTGCCGCCGGCTATGACCCTGGCACTCTCCACGCCGCCGTTTATCACCACATTTCCTCCGGCCTTCACCTCCATATTGGCCGTGACGCTGCCGGATATCTCTATGCTTCCGTCATAATCTATGTTCCCTGTGGACAAATCCACATCCTTCACCTTGTACACGCTGGACACCACCACCTTGCCATCCAGCAGGACTACATGTCCGTCTACGTCCGAAGTGATGCTAAGCTTATCCTCAGAAAGCGTAATGTTCTTACCGAACTTCAGCGTCTCCTTTTTGACGTCCCTGGGCTTTATCATGCTGCCGTACACATCATGGCCGGCTTCCCCGTACCGCTCCGGAATGATTCTTGCCAGTACGTCCCCCTTATGGCAATGATTAATGGTAGTCAGGTTATAGTAGTCCACCCGCCCGTCCTCCAAATGGGTGGGACGCATGTTCCTGTCCGTATTGAAGCTGTATTCTATGCGCGCGTCCTCCCCTTCGTCCGGCTTGTCGCCTCTGGCCACCAGGATATCCGTACAGAATACGCCCTCTGAGCTGAAGTGCTCCTGCAGGGCCTCCTTCTTTATCCCATAGACAATCCTCTGCCGCTCGATTTCCCTTAGGAACCCACCCAGGGTCAGCCGCTTGCCGCCCTCAGAAGGAGGTATGAACCGAACCGTGGCAATCATGCAGTCCTTGCTCACATTCAGCGTATATGTCTCGTCACAGACCGGGCATTCGCCGCTGCCCAAATGGCAGACACCGCCCGTGCCCATGTTGAATTCCGTCTCCACCTGTCTTCTGTCGTATTTTATCTTCTGGCTGCTCAGGTATCTCCATACCTCATCCAGCCGGATTTCCTCCCCGCTGCCGCTGGGGTGATGGAAATTAATGCCATATCCTCTGGAATCATTTACTAACTGAAAGTAACCATTCTGCATAGACCACAATCTCCCTTTCGCTTAATTGTCTGAAAGAATCCCCATGTAGTGCCCCATCTTTACTTTCATCTTCTTCAGTGCCCTGGTGTGCAGCTGCGATACCCTGGACTCGGAAACCTCCAGGATATTGCTGATTTCCTTTAAAGTAAGCTCCTCATAATAGTAAAGAGTGATTACTTTCTGTTCCTTCTCTGTCAGAAGCTGTAATGCCTCCCCCAGCACCTTAGCCAGCTCCTCCTTCTCCACCCTTTCCTCGGGCGCCTCGAAATGGGATGTGGTATGCCTGCTGCTGTCGTGGGACACATCGCTGCCCTGCTGCATGTATTCGTCCAGAGAGACCAGGCCTGTAATCTTCATCTGGGACTGCCAGTCCAGATACTCTTCCTCAGATATGCCCAGCCCTCTGGCGATCTCCTCATCGGTGGCAGCATGGCCTTCCTTCTGCTCGATTTCCTTTATCACTGCCTCTATCTTTTTCTGCTTCTGCCGGATGGTCCTGGGAATCCAGTCCATCTTCCGAATCTGATCCAGTATGGCCCCGCGGATGCGCAGGCTGGCATAGGTCTCGAACTTCACGTCCTTGAGGCAGTCGAACTTGTCTATGGCGTCTATCAGGCCGAAGATGCCATAGCTGACCAAGTCCTCGTATTCCACATTGTAGCCCAGATACATGCTGAGCCTCCCGGCGACCACCTTTACAAGAGGAGCGTATTCAAGTATAATCGTCTCTCTGGTTTCAGATGATTTCGTCTTCGCGTATTCTTCTAACAGTTTTTTCTTGCCTGTCTCATCCATGAAACCTTCGCTCCTTCTCTGCTATGAATGCTCTTCTTCAATTGAATGCTCTTCTTCAATTTGAATGCTCTTCTTCAATTGAATGCCCTTCTTCAATTATATCGCCCATTATGCCAGACATCGCCTGACGCGTCAAGCGCATTTTACATATAAGCGCTTTTTATTCTTCCTGGCCGTCCTTCTGTTCTGCACCCTCTGGATTCTCCGAATCCTTTTCGATGACCTCGCCCTCTTCTCCCCGCTTTTCCTCGTTCTGCTTCTCGAAATACCCCACCGTCCATACCAGTACGCTTCCCAGCACATAGAAGACCAACAGCACCGTGAACAGGGCAATCAGCTGTATGTGTACAGGATACTTTTTCATATAAGTGATGATGCATGTCACTGCCCCGGCAGTAAGCATCAGAAGTAGCGGTATGTTCTTCCTGTTCATATATACCTTCCCTTGTGAATGACCTTCTTCAATATTTATATGACCTTCTCCGGCTTACCCACCGCACGGATGTGATAGGCCCCTGTCTCCGGGTAGAAGATGACCGTCCTTCCGTAATTCAGTCCGGTATCCGCCGCCTGGATAGGGATGTTCAGCTGCCTGAGCTTGGCCTTGACCGCCTCCACGTTCCGCTCTCCTACCTTCCCAACGGCATTGGTGCCGCCGCCCTGGAAATTGAACATATTGGCGCCGCCGGCAATCTTCGCCACCATGCGGACGCGCCTGGCTCCCAGCCGCTCCATCTGCCTGACCAGCTCCTCGATGCCCGTATCCGCGAACTTGGCGATATTGTGCTGGCCTCCCGTAATCGCCTTGCTGTCCGGCAGCATGATATGTACCAGGCCGCCAATCTTATTCATCGGATCCCTGATTGCGATTCCCACACAGGAGCCCAGCCCCAGAGTCATCACTCCGTTGGGGCTTGTGCAGGTCTTCAAATCTGCTATTCCTACTTTCAATATCTCACTCATGCGCCACTTCCATATCCTTTTCTTCCGCTATTTTTTACTTTCCACGGAGAAAAAATCTCTATAATTTATATTATGCCATAGGTACGCCCAGCGCCGTCAGGATCTTCTCATAAGACTCCAGGTCAGGAATCAGTATGAAGTATCCGTCCAGCTGCACTTCATCGTAGAACTGGGACTGAATCAGCAAAATCTTATCCCCATAGATTCCGAACTGGATGGCAGGAACGCTCAGGATAGCTCCGGCCATGTCCACTGTCACCGCTGGCGGGGACGGGAACACCTTCATGTTGGTCATAGAAGACAGGGAATTCAGGTAAGCGCCGGTGATGATGTTCCCCACCTCCTGCATGGCTGACAGACCCATCTCCTCGAACTCTGTTCCCTCCGGCAGCATTCCGCCGGTAATCTTGCCTATCAGATGCCTGGCGCTCATCTCCTCCACCATGAACATCATGTATCCCGTGATGTCGCCCTCCACGGCCAGCAGCACGGCCGCCATAATCTGTTCCTCACCGCCCATGAGCTCCCCCACCTCGGAAAACTCCAGCAGCCTGACCTGCGGCACCTTCATGTCCACCTTGCACTGTAGCATCTGGGACAATGCCGTCATGGCATTGCCGGCGCCGATATTGCCGATCTCCTTCAGCACATCATAATACTGTTGCGAAACATGATCCAAGTTAACGTCTTTCATATATACCCCCGTGCGTGCCCTGGCACGCATACCAATAAAATTCTCCGCATTCGCTGGCGCCATGCGCCTGTCATTATGTCTCAGAATTAAAACGCTTCTTCTGTCTGCTCTTGCGCTCTTCCTCGAAAATGTATTTGATGATCTCCTCCCGCTCAGTCGGATCTATGTCATAGTACTGCACCCGATGCTCGAAGGTGCCGGGGCGGTTGTCCAGCTCTATGCAGCTTATCACCTTGCTGATCACCTCGTACTTCTTGTGCTCCCCGCCATTCATCAAATGGTAGCAGCAGTACAGGAGGCTGCCCTGTTTAAAGGCGTGGGTGGACACGAAGCGCAAGCCCCCGCCGCTGATGTCCACGATGACGCTCTCCTTCAGCGGAAGGTCGTTTGCCAGGGAATAGGGCATCCTGCTCTCCACAGTCTGTATCTCATCCTCCCTGAGAGCCCTTGCATGCATCTCCAGCGCGCAGCGCAGACGATAGAACTCGCGCCGCTGGTATTTGCGCAGATTGCTGGTCATCTCCACCAAGAGCAGATAGGTATTGTTGCTCTTGTAACGGTCGATGATTCTGCCCAGGCACTGGAACAGGCCGCTGGATCCGTAGAATACCATATCGTACTCGCTGTCGATGGGAAGCAGGATCAATTTCGTCTTCTCCATGGGCATCTTAATCTCGATAGTGTCCTCGGACTGGATTTCATTCACCTCGCTGTGGTACACCCTGACCGGAGTATCCGGCTTCTCTTCATACTCATGGGACACAACCTGCAGCTCAATCTTATCCCCGATTGATATAAATTTGGAAAACATAACAACCACCTGCCTTTACTGTTCATTTTACCGTTTTCTGGTAATGATATGTGAAAAAAATGCCGCCATCCCTCGCTTGGGCTGCCTCTGCGCCTCCTCTTTATCCAGGAGCCTGGCCGCTATGCGCCCGTAAGCCGCCGTGGACTTGGCTGACGGATTGTGCAGGGACACCGGCACCTGCTGCATCACCGACTTGGGCAGCTGGGAATCCTCCGGCACATAACCCAGATATGTCATGGGCACCTTCAGATACCTCTCTATCACCGCGTTCAGCTTGTTGAAGAGAATCTCGCCCTCCGATTCTTTCTGCACCCTGTTGGCGATTAGCTTCACCTTCATGGTGTCCGCATCGAACTTCGGATGACGATACAGGGCCTTCACCAGCGAATAGGAGTCTGTGATGGATGTGGGCTCCGGCGTGGTCACCAGGAGAATCTCCCCGCTGGCTATGAGGAATTCCAGCACAGCGTCAGAGATGCCCGCTCCCGTGTCCACGATGATGATGTCGGCGATGCTGTCTAGCTGGGCCAGGTTCTGGATGATATAATTCAGGTAGTCCCGGCTCAGGTTGGACATCCCCACGATGCCGCTCCCGCCGGAAATGAATCCCACCTCCATGGGGCCCCATGTGATGATATCCATGATGCCCTTCCCCTGATAAATCATATCACAGAGATTATGCTCCGGTACAGCGCCAAACATGATTTCTATATTCGCCAGGCCGAAATCCGCGTCCAGGATGACGACCCTCTTCCCCATTTTCTTGAACTGGATTGCCAGATTGATAGAGGTATTGGATTTGCCCACGCCGCCTTTGCCGCTGGTGACAGCGATGACACGGGCTAACGGTTTGGACTGCTGCTGGCCTGCTTTTAGGATTCGTAATTGTTCTGCCTGGTCCATCTCTTGCCTCCTTGCGTATATTCCAGTCCTGGAATGCCCCACTTCCACGGAATGCTCCGCTTCCATTTCATCATCACGCATTCCGCTCCTGCTTCTTGCTCAAAATCTGCTTCACCGTCTTCTGCGGATTGAACTGCTCGATATCATTCGGTACATTCTGCCCATAAGTCACGAAAGCGATGGGGGTCTCCGTGTACAGCTTTATATTCAGCAGGTTCCCCAGTACATCCGTCTCATCCAGCTTCGTGAATATCAGCTGATACTCCGCAATCTGATTGTACCGGGACACGATTTTCAGCAAATCCCTGTATTTCGTGGTGGCGGAAAGCACCAGAAAGACCTGAATGTCCCCCATCTCCTGCACCACCTGCACCAGGTTCTTCATATGGGTAAGCTGCTCTTCATTCTGATGAGAATGTCCCGCCGTGTCCACGAAGATATAGTCATACTCCGCGAACTCCTGTATGGCTTCCCTGGCCTCGTCCTCGGAATAGATGACCCGGAAAGGCACCTCCAGGATATTGGCATAAGTGCGCAGTTGGTCTACCGCCGCAATCCGATAGGTGTCCGCCGTAAGCAGCGCCACCCTCTTCTTCTCCTCCACCACATAGTCGCTGGCAATCTTGGCTATGGTGGTGGTCTTTCCCACCCCTGTAGGCCCCATGAAGACCACGATTTTGGGATGTCCTTCCGCCTGGATGATTCCCTCCGCCCTGCCGAACTTCAGAATCATCTTCTGGTACACATCCCCAAGGATATAGTCAAAGGGAAGATTGGCCTGCCCCGATACGTCTATCTCATCCACTATCTGGTTGGCGTACTTTTCGTCCACCTCGCTCTCCAACATGGTGTTATACAGAAGCTTCATGAAGCGCTGCTGCTCGGTGACCTCTTCCTTCTCCTCCGCCTCCTCATCATCCTCAGGTCCCTCCGCCTCCCCGTCGTTGTCCTCAAGAATCTCCTTGCGCTCCATCTCGCTCTGTTGGAAGCGGCTCACCAGAAGGTTCTGGAGATTGTCCAGCTTCTTCTCGATGGAGGCCCTGTCCTCCAAAAGGCTCTCCTCCCTCTGTGCGCTCTCCCCACCGGCTATGGGGCGTCCCCCCTGGAGCAGGGTCCGCGCCGCAGCCGGATTCCCCGCCGATGCGGTGATTCCCTCCCGGCGCGGGGGGCGCTTCGCATCGTTCTCCTCCTCAAGGGCCACAGTGACCTCAGTCATCTTTGGCTGAAACAGCGCCATCACGCCCTTGCGCTTCACAATCTTCACGTTCATGATGACAACGCCGCTTCCCAGCTCCTTTTTGGCAGCCTCCACCGCCTCCTCTTCCGTTTTGCCCAAAAACTTCTTGATTATCATTTTATGCTGTCACCATCCCCACAGACTGTAATTCCACATTCGTCTCCACTTCATTATATGACACCACGACCAGTTCCCTGTAATAATCTTCTGTCAATCTCTTGAAATACATACGCACAATGGGGGAAGTGATCACAATCGGATTCTTTCCAAGGTTCTCCAGCTTCTGGACCTCCTTGCCCACCGAATCGATAATCGCCCTGGACCTGTTTGGATCCAGATTCAGGAAAGCGCCGTTTTCCGTCTGCTTCACACTGCCCATGATCTCCTGCTCCACCTTGGGATCCAGCGTGACCACATTGGTGGTCTCATGAGGCGGGAAATACTTCGTAGAGATTGCCCGCTTCAGGCTCTGCCTGACATATTCCGTCAGGATATCCGTATCCCTGGTAGCCGGCGCGTAGTCCGCCAGCGTCTCCATGACGGTCAAGAGGTCGCGGATGGAAATGCCCTCCTTCAGCAGGTTCTGCAGCACTTTTTGAATCTCTCCCAGCCCCAGGAGCTTGGGCACCAGCTCCTCCACCAGAGAGGGGTTGGTCTCCTTCATATTATTCACCAGATTCTGTACATCCTGCCTGCTCAGCAGCTCATCGATGTGCTGCCGGATAATCTCCGTCAGATGGGTGGCAATGATGGATGGCGGATCCACCACGTTATAGCCCAGGCTCTCCGCCCGTTCCCTCTGCCCCTCAGTAATCCAGATGGCAGGCAGATGGAAGGAAGGCTCGAAGGTAGGGATGCCCGTAATCTCCTCCTCCACATAGCCAGGGTTCATGGCCATGTAGTGGTCGAAGAGAATCTCCCCTTCGCTGACCTGTATGCCTTTAATCTTGATGATATACTGGTTGGGGTTGAGCTGGATATTGTCCCGCAGACGGATGATTGGCACCACAGTACCAAGCTCCAGCGCAATCTGCCGCCTGATCATGACCACGCGGTCCAACAGGTCCCCGCCCTGGTTCACATCGGCCAGCGGAATGATTCCGTATCCGAACTCCAGCTCGATGGGGTCTACCTGCAGGAGGCTGGCCACATTCTCAGGCTGGCGCATCTCCTCCGCTGCCTCCTCATCGCTGTCCACCTCCTGCTCGATGGCCTTGGTCTCCAGGTTGCTGGCAATCATCCGGCCTCCCACGATGAAGACAAGGCCCATCCCCAGGAACAGAATGGTGTTCAAATCGGTAAATATCGACAAAAAGGTCAGCGTCCCGCCCACCATGTACATGACCTTCGGTATGCCGAAGAGCTGCCTTACAATAGCCGGGCCGAACTCTGACTCCTTGCTTCCCTTTGTGACCAGTACACCGGTGGACAGGGAGATGAGCAATGAGGGAATCTGGCTCACCAGTCCGTCGCCGATGGTGAGGATGCCATAATTATCCAACGCAGTCATGACATCCATGCCGTTTCGCAGCACGCCCATGGCGATGCCGCCCAGCAAGTTGATGACCGTCAGCAGCAGGCCTGCTATGGCATCTCCTTTTACATACTTCACGGCACCGTCCATGGAACCGAAGAAGCTGGACTCCTGCTGAATCTTGTCACGCCGCTCCTTGGCCTCCCTGTCGTCGATGGCTCCCGTATTCAGATCCGCGTCGATGGCCATCTGCTTACCGGGCATGGCGTCCAGAGTGAATCTGGCAGTGACCTCAGCCACGCGCTCGGAGCCCTTGTTGATGACCAGGAACTGAATCATGATCAGAATGATGAAGACAATCGCGCCGATAATCAGGTCGCCGCCTCCTACGAACTGTCCAAATGTCAATACCACGTTTCCGGAGGTGCCCGTCTTCAAAATCAATCTTGTGGAAGACACGTTCATGGCTATCCGGAAAATGGTAGTAAACAAAAGAATCGTAGGGAAGTACGACATATCAAGCACTTCCTTGATGAACATGCAGGCAAACAGAACCGTAAAGGCCACCGCAATATTGAACGCCATAAAAACGTCCAGAATGCCGGCGGGCAACGGCACGATAAACATCATGAACGCTATCAGCACATAGATGGCTATCATAACGTCTGTTCTCGCCATTTTATTGCTCATGCTGTCCTCTCCTTCCCTGTATTCCCTGAATCCCAATAGTTTTTAAATCTTGCCTTGCAACTGATATACAAAAGCCAGCACCTCCGCCACCGCCTGATACAGCTCCGGTGGCACCGCCTGCCCGATATCCACATTGGCGTACAACATCCGGGCCAAAGGCTTGTTCTCTACAATCTCGATGTTGTTCTCCTTAGCCACTTCTTTGATCCGGGCTGCCAGATAATCCTCACCCTTGGCTATCACCAAAGGCGCGTCCGCCACCTGGGGGTCATACTTGATGCTGTCTCTTATACACATCTCCGAGCCCACGAGACAGATGAGGATCTCG
>CAMQOJ010000085.1 GCA_947003375.1 uncultured Lachnospiraceae bacterium | reverse complement strand
TACACGAGTCTCTTCGTCGGCAGCGTCAGATGTGTATAAGAGACAGGTATGACGCAGAGACAGCTGGCAGAGGCTCTGGCCCTCTCTTCTTCCGCTCTGGGGAATTATGTACAGGGAACCCGGGAGCCTGACTATAATACGCTGATTCGGATTGCCGACTTTTTTCAAGTGACTACGGATTACCTGTTAGATCACCCTGCCAAGACAAAAGCTCCTCTCGCAGAAGCCTCCCACAGAGAAGAGCTTCTGCTCCATATCTTCCGCTCGCTGACAGAGGAGCAGCAGGATTTCTATCTGGAGCAAGGTCATATATTCCTGCGTCAGAACAGAAAAAAAGAGTCCTCCCCTTCATCCCCCGCTCAGAGGAGTAGCAAAGCGGTGTCATAGAACGTGCGTCCTCCGGACGCACGTGTAAAAGGGCCCCGGCTTCCACCGAGACCCTTTTACTATTTTCTTATGAGGGGGGAGATAGTGAGTTCATCAACTATCTGATATATATACTACAGGGGAAATGTGTTCAAACTGTGTCTACTTTCTAATTTAAATCTAAAAAAGGCGGGAAGCATTCGTAAACTCCCATTTTCAGGGGCCTGTCCCCGCACAAAGCTCCCCCATGATCCCCCGGTGCACAAAAGGCCGCAGCGACTGCGCGTCCATCCGGAAGCAGTCCTTTGTGGCGATTTCCATCATATAGGACAGCAGATGGGAAAAGACGCAGTGTATCATATATTCGATGGGCAGGTCCCTGCGGATTGCTCCCCGCTCCACTCCCTGCCGCAGAATCCGCCCGAACACGTTCGCCGGACGGTATGCTGCGAACTCTTCCGCATTCATCTTCTCCCGAATCATCCGGTTGAACTCGGAATTGCTGGTCATGGCATGGACGAACCGCAGGAAGCTGTGGCTGCAGTGCCCCTTTTTCTCCACCACGTCCAGCAGGAACGAAAGCTGCTCTCCGAAGTCCGCCTTTGCCTCCAACTGCTCCCCCAGCCAGCCGAACATCCACCTTATCTGGCTGACCACGGCACAGGCTACGATTTCATCCTTTGTGTCGAAGTATTCATAGGCTGTCCCCTTGCCGATTCCGGCCCGCTCCGTGATGGTGGAGACACGGATGTCTTCCATATCCATGCCCTCCTCCAGCAGCTCTATCACTGCCCCGTACATCTGCCGCACCTTCGGCGGCACATGTCCGATTTCCTCCAGTCCTGTAATCCTTCCCATGCTTCCGCTCTCTCCTTTCCCCCGGACGTCCATTCGCTCCGTCTCCCTCTCCTGGCCTTCCATACTTGCGGCCGCATTCCGCTACCGTTCCCATGTCCGGTATGCGCAAGCACCATCGTTATGCATTTCGGTATGCAAACAATCCGGCAGCGGGCAAAAATCACGCTTCCCACGCGTCCCGGCAAAGCAGGCGACAGCCCGGTGCACTTCCTGTGTCCCCTGACTGCCGCCCGACTTTTTTTCACGCAGAGCCGTCAATCCCTCTCCGTCAATTCCCCGTTCCCCCGTTTCCTGTCTCTTATGAACACGTCATAGATACAGGGGATGACCACCAGCGTCAGCAGCGTGCCGTAGGTCAGCCCGCCGATGGTGACCACGGCCATGGGCCTGGCCATCTCGGAGCCCATGTCCTTGCTGAACACCATGGTGGACAGGGCCAATATGGTGGTCAGGGCGGTCATCAGCACCGGGCGCAGCCTGGTGCGGCCCGCGGTGAGGATAGCCTCCCGCTTCTCCATTCCTCCCTCCCGCAACTGGTTCATATAGTCGATGATGACGATGCCGTTGTTCACGATGACCCCGGCCAGCATGACGAAGCCGATCATGGCGATGACGCTGACCTCGCTGCCGCTGACGTACAGCCCCAGGAAGCCTCCCGTAAAGGCCAGGGGAATGGTGAACAGGATGATAAAGGGCGACAGCAGCGACTGGAACTGGGCCACCATGATCAGGTACATGAACACCACGGCCAGTATCAGCATCAGCACCATCTGCCCCATGGCGTCCTGGATAGTCTCGTTCTCCCCGGAGAACACCAGCTGATAGCCTGCGGGCATTTCATAGTCTGCCAGCTTCTCCTCCACGTCCCCGGCCACCAGGCCCACGTTGTAGCCCTCGGCGATGGCCGCGGAGACGGAAATGTACCTGGTCTGGTCCGCCCGGCTGATGGAGGAAAGGGCCTCCGTCATCTCAAAGGATGCAATGTCGGACAGAGGTACTTTCACGCTCTCCCCCTCCTCGTTAGTGCCGTCTATCTCCAGGGCTTTCACCAGCTCCCTGGTCAGTTCGATGTCATTTCCGTTCATGACGTACACATTGTAGTCCTTTTCGTCCGCCACCAATGTGGTGGAGCTGCTGGCCTCCGCCAGTCTGGCGGAAAGGTGGGTGAACACCTGTGCCACGGTAAGGCCGTAGTGCACCGCCTCGTCCCGGTCGATGATGATCCGCAGCTCTTCGTCCGCGTCCTCCAGCCCGTTACTGACCTCGGTCGTGCCCTCCACGCTCTCCACAATGGCGGCCACTTCCTCGGCGATGCGCCGCAGGGTATCCAGGTCACGCCCCCGCACCTGCACCACGATGCCGCTTCCGCCCATGGCGCTCATGTCCATGCTGGAGGTGTCCACAGTAATCTCGGCCTCCAGCTCCTGCGTCTTCTCCTTGATGACGCGGGCGATCTCCTCATTGCTCATGCTCTTGTCTTCTCTGGTCACCACATAGACCGAGGCGCTGTTGGTGCTGCCGCCCCCGCCCCCCAGCAGGGCCATATTGGAGCTGCTGGTCATGGCGCCCACGTTGGCCACATCCTCGATGGAGCGGATCGCCTCCACCACCTGATCCGTGACCTCCCCGGTCTCCTCCAACGCAGCATCCTCCGCCAGGGCCACGTTCACCGTCAACTGGGTGGAGTCCATGTCCGACATGAAGGCCGTGCCGTTGGTAAAGGCCAGGGCCACGCTGCCCGCCAGCAGCCCCAAGGTCAGGATGAATACCAGGGGCTTCACCCGCAGGGCGCCACGAAGCAGCTTTTCATAGCCCCGCGCCAGGCCGCCGAAGATCTTTCCCTCCTTCTGTTCCTTCGTCCTCACCAGGAGCTTGGAGGACATGGCCGGAACCACCGTCAGGGCGATCAGAAGGCTTGCCAGCAGGGAATAAGCGATGGTCAGGCCCATGTCCACGAACAGCTGCCTGGTAATCCCCTCCGTGAACACAATGGGCAGGAACACGCACACTGTGGTCAGGGTGGAGGCCAGGATGGCTCCGGCCACCTCTCCGGCCCCTTCTATCGCCGCCTCCTGCACAGAACGCCCCTCGCTGCGCATGCGGTAGATGTTCTCTATGACTACGATTGAGTTGTCAACCAGCATGCCGATGCCCAGGGCCAGTCCCGACAGCGAGATGATGTTCAGCGTCACGCCGCTGAAGTACATGCACACAATGGCTGTCACCAGGCTCACGGGGATGGAGAACGCCACCACCATGGTGGGCCTTAAGTCCTTCAGAAATATGATTAGAATCAATATGGCCAGCACCGCGCCGAAGAGGATATTGTTGATGATGGAGTCCATCACCAGGTCGATGTAAATCCCCTGGTCCATCAAAGTAATCAGGGACAGGTCCGTATTCTCCGCCATCATCTCCCCGAAGCGCTCCGCCAGCCTGTCCGACACCTCGCCGGTGGAATACCCGGTCTGCTTCTGGATGGTCAGCATGACCCCGGCGCTGCCGTCCACATTGGCATAGATTTCTCCGGAATTGTCCGTGTAGAACACATCCGCCACATCCCCCAGGGTAATCACGGGCACGCCGTCCATATGCAAATCCATCAAGGGCAGCGCCTGGAGCTCCTCCACGGTGGAGGGCTTGTCGCCCACCCGCACCATGTAGCTGATGCCCTCCTCCGTCACATAGCCCGCAGGCATGGAGAAGTTCTGGGCGGTGAGCAGCCCCTTGATGGTATCCACGGTGAGCTTATCCGTCATGTCCGCCTGATCCTTGGCATCCTCTCTCGCCTCCTCAAGCTGCTCCTCGCCGTCTTCCAGCTGCTTCTCGGCATCTTCTAACTGCTTTTCCGCATCGTCCATCTGCTCTAAGCCGCTCTTGATCTGCTCTTCGCCGCTGTCCAGCTGGGACTCCGCCAGCTCCAGCTGGTACTCTCCCATGGTAATGGTAGCCTTGCCGTTGGCGAATTCGATGGCCGCAGTCATCTGGCCCTTCTCGATGGCCGCCAGCCCGGCATTGATGTCCTCTATGGCCTTGGACAGGTCGGTGATGTTCTGGCTGGCCAGGACGGCGTCAATCTGAGCTACATAGCCCTCATAGCCAAGGCCGTTCGTCAGAGCCGTCAGGGCCGTCTGCATGCCTTCGTACTGCTCCAGCAGCTCACAGACCTGGGGCGAAAGCATCCGTCCCGCCGCCATCTCGCAGGCCCCCAAAGCCGTGCCCACGGTAGTCGCCAGCGCTTGGGCGTTCTCCTGCAGGTTCTGCACGGACTCCTGCAGCCGCTGGATGATTTCCTGCAGCGCATCCGGATTAGATAGGGCATCCGGCGGAATCTCCACATCTATCCCGGGACACCAGGAATCCAGCGCCAGGGCGGCATTGATAATCTGGGCCATCTGCTCGTCCGTGGATGCCAGCAGCTCCAAAGCGCCATTTCCCACAAATTCCTGGCGCAGCTGTTCGATATTGTTCCTGGCCCCGGACATGGCTTCCAATGCCGCGACAATCGCCCCAAGCGATTGCTCGTCCATGCCGCCCTCCTGCAGGATTCCCACCAGCGTCCCCAGGGCCTCCCCCCATGTGGCCATGTATTCCGTATATCTGGCCGTATAGCCGCCGCCTTGCAGCCGCTCCAGTTCCCCCCGGTTTTCCTGAATCGGGCCAAGACTGGAAGCCATCTGCTGCAGCCCGTCATTCAGCTGCTTGGCGGTAGCCAGGTTGGTCTGCATCTCTTCCAATTGGGCCTTGGCCGTCAGCAGGGAGCTCTTCTGCACCGCCAGCTGATTGCTGATCGCCTCCTGCTGGTTCGCCAGCTCCGCCTTGCCGTTCTCCAGCTCTGCCCTGCCGTCCTCCAGCTCCTTCCTGCCGTTTGCCAGTTCCCTTTGTCCGTCCAGCAGCTCTTTCCGCCCATCCTCCAGCTCCGCCTTGCCGTCCTCCAGTTCCTTCCGCCCGTCTGCCAGCTCCTCTTCCGCATCCTTCATCTTGTCGTCGATGGCGGCGAATATCTTCTCGTTGACGGCATCCACCTTGTCCTGGCGGATGATGACGTTCACGCTCTCCTCCAGCAGCCCCGTGGCACTGACGCTGGCCACGCCCTCAATGCTCTCCAGTTCCGGCATGACCTGATCCTGGACATATGTACTGATCCGGGCATTGTCCATGCCCTCCACGCCCACCGCCGCGATCATCACCGGCAGCATATCAGGATTCAGCTTCATGATAATAGGATTCCCGATAGAATCGTCCCAATAGCTCTTAATCTGATCCAGACTCTCCCGAATCTCCAGCGAAACCGCATTCATATCCGCAGTCTGGGCAAACTCCAGTATCACCATGGAATAATTCTCATTGGAAACAGAACTGATGCTCTCGATATTGCTAACCGTAGCCATGGAAGCCTCCACCGGCTGGGTCACAGCCATCTCCACAGTCTCCGGACTAGCCCCTGGATAAGTCGTCATAACAATAACATAAGGAAGACTAATGCTAGGCAACAGATCCGTGGTCATCCTGGTAAAAGACACCACTCCCAAAACAATAGCCAACACCACCCCCACCAACACCGTATAAGGCTTCCGCACACTGAATTTCGAAATCATATTATACCTCCTGGCACCTGACCGGCTGGTCGGTTTTTCCGTGCTTGATTATATGCCCCTGCCCTTTTAAAGTCAATAGAAGAAATCTTTTTATAATCTTAAAAAAAAATAAAGCAGCGGCCCCTGCCCGGGAACCGCTGTCCGCAGATTTTCCATTCCGCCCAAATCTTCCATACCTTTATCTCAGCCTGATTTGATTGGGCGCAGTCCTGTAATAATACACCTCTGCCCCCAGGCTCTCCATCAGCTGCCTGTTGGCCGGTGTGGTATAGCTTTCCCCCTCCCCGGGATTCATCAGCCATTCCGGCGCGTCGAAGAAAGCCGTGCCGGGAGATGCCAGTCTGTAGAACTCCTCAGACAGTCCGCCGTTTCCATGGTGGCTCATCTGGATATAGTCGCATTTCAGCTCATGGCCATGCTCAGCCACAATGATTTCCGACATGTTGATGCCCACGTCCGCGCAGAAAAGCATGCTCTCCTCCTGATTCGTGACCATGATCATCAGGCCGCTGTCATTGCCGATGTCTCTGCTGTTCTCGTAGACATCGTCCCCGCAGGCGTGGAGTATCTCGAACCGCAGGCCTCCCGCCTCCAGCTCATCCCCTGTATGGAGATATGCCACCTTGTCCGTTTCCGACATAAGCTCCAGGAACGTCTCGAAGCCCTCGAAGCCATCCCACTCATAGGCCCTGTCCCTGTAAGTCAGATAATCGATCTCCGGCGCATAGACCACATCGATGTCCCCCTGCATCTCCTCCCAGAGCATATTGAAGACACCGATGTGGTCGGGATGGGGATGGGTCAGGAACCAGGCGTCTACATGCCCGCCTTTCTTCTCTATCACGGACCTGACATAATCCTCATTCCCCACATTTCCGCCGTCTATCACAATCAGGCTCCCGTCATCGTTCTCTATGGTATAGAACATGGCCTGCAGGCCTGTGGCATCCGCATACTGCGTGATATAGCATCCCGGCATGGGCTGCTTCCCCATCCATATGAGCAGCCCCGCGAATGCCGCCACCGCCAGGGCCATGACTATCCTGTGCCCATGCTTCTTCATGATTTTTATCCTTTTACAAAATTTTCTTGATCTTCGCCTTCAGCCTCTGCAGGGCATTGTCCGTGGCCTTCTCATCCCTGCCCAGCACCTTGGCGATCTGGCTGTAGCTCATACCGGTCATATATAAGTCCAGTACCTGTTTCTCAAAATCGCTCAGCTCCTCCTCAATGGTCTTCTCCAGATAGGCTACCCTTTCCTTGTCCAGGAACATCTCCTCCGGATTCAGCTTGGTCCTATCCGCCAGAAGCTCTGCCAGACGCGGGCCTTCCCTGTCATCCCCGATGTCCTCTCCGTCCAGGGGCACATAAGTGTTCAGCGGCACATGCTTCTTGCGCTTGGAAGCCTGCACCGCCGTATACATCTGGCGGCTGATGCACAGCTCCGCAAAGGTGTTGAAGCTGGCGTCCCGGCCTGTGTCGTAGTCCCGCACCGCCTTGAACAGCCCGATCATGCCCTCCTGAATCAAATCCTCATTGTCTGCCCCCAGGATGAACATGGACTTAGCCTTGCTGCGCACCAGGTTCTTGTATTTGTCGCAGATATAGTCCATAATCGGAGCCTCTCCCCCCCGCAGGCGGTCGATCAGCTCCCCGTCGCTGTACTGCCGATAGCCCTCATACCTTTCACCCATCTCTCAATCCCCTCCGCCTCAGCCACCCCAAAAAGGTATGCAGAGCACCCTAAAGAGGTGTGCTTCGTCCCCTCTTCATATGCTCCGCTGGCGCAGGATTTCGTAGGCCAGCACCCCCGCTGCCACCGAGGCGTTCAGGGAGTCGATGTTCCCCTTCATGGGGATTGCGGCCACCATGTCGCACTTCTCCTTCACCAGCCGCCCTACGCCCTCGCCCTCGCTTCCGATGACCAGCCCGACGGGGCCCTTCATGTCAAGCTCATACATGGAAGTGCCGCCCATGTCCGCGCAGACGAACCAAAGGCCCTGCTTCTTCAGTTCCTCGATGGTCTTGGCCAGGTTGGTGACTTTTGCCACAGGGGTATAGTTCAGCGCCCCCGCGGAGGCCCTGGCCACCCCTGCCGTCAGCCCCACGGCCCGGTTCTTGGGGATGATGACGCCGTGGGCGCCCGCCAGGTTGGCCGTGCGGATGATCGCGCCCAGGTTGTGGGGATCCTCGATATTGTCCAGCAGGATGACAAAGGGCGGCTCCTGCTTCGCCTTCGCCGCCTGGAGGATGTCCTCCACCGTGGCGTACTCATAGGCCGCGGCCATGGCGATGACCCCCTGGTGCTTTCCCGTGCCGGACATCTGATCCAGCCGTTCCCTGGTCACATACCGAATGATGGTATCATGCTTTTTCGCCTCTTTCTTGATGGCCACCACAGGCCCGTCCTGGCAGCCGTCCTGGACATAGAGCTTGTCTATGACCTTGCCAGAGCGGAACGCTTCCCTCACCGCGTTCCTCCCCTCTATGGTAAATTCCTCGTATCTCATGTCTATACCTCCCTGCGCGCTTTGGCGCTTTTTCTCCTGTTCCGGTTCCCCGGCTTACTTTCCGTCCGTCTCCCGTCCTTCGCTGTCCCCGGGGCTTCTTTTGGACAGATGCCTGTCCCCCTCCGGCTCATAGCTCCAGTCCTGTAAGCTGAATGCCCTTTTTCACCAGATACAGCGCCCGCTCCATATCCCCCGTCAGATAGAGATATCCCAGCACCGCCTCGAAGCCGGTGGCCTTCATGTAATCCGCCACACTGGCGTTCTTGGCAGTGGTGTGCGGTTTTGAGTTCTTTCCTCGACGGTATACCGATTCCTCTTCCTCCGTGAAGCAGCCCGCCAAAGCCTGTACGATCTTGGACTGTGCTCCTGCGCTGACATACCGCACTGTAATCCGGTGCAGATCGTTCACGGGGCGGTTGGCCCGGGACACCACCACCGTACGGATGATCAGGTCGTAGACCACGTCCCCGATGTAGGCCAGGGACAGGGCGGAGTAGGAGCGGATGTCCTGGCGCTTTCCCGGGAATGTATCCGTTATCATCTCAAGAAGGTTTTGCGGACAAGTCCCGCTGGCCTGGGCTCCCTCCGGCATCTTTTCGCATTTGTCCGCATCTATGCCGGAAGAGCCTGTTGTTGGCGTGCTTTCCTTCGGCTCCTCGGCCGATGCGCCAGGTTCTGGCATGCTTTCCTCTGGTTCCTGGCCGGATGCGCCAGGTTCTGGCACACTTTCCTCTGGTTCCTGGCCGGATGCGCCAGGTTCTGGTGCGCTTTCCTCTGGCTCCTCGCCGGAGGAATCCGCCTCCCGGCAAATCTCCTGTCTTATACGCTGCTCCTCCGTCATGCCTTCTTCCATTTCACGCCCTCTCGAGTGTCCTCCAGGACGATCCCCTTCTCCAGAAGCTGGGCCCGGATTTCGTCTGCCCTGGCAAAATCCCTGGCCTTCTTCGCGGCCTTGCGCTCCTCAATCCTTTCCAGGACATAGGCCTCCAGCTCCGCGTCCACCCCGTTCCCGGCCTGCCTTTGGGCATAGGCCGTGGTCAGGTCCAGGGACAGCACCCTGTCGAAATCCTCCGCAAGGGCATATTTGGTGGCATCGGACATATCCTCCTTCAGCATGTCGTAGAGCACCGTCAGCGCCATGGAGGAGTTCAGGTCATCGCAGAGCACCGCCTGGAAGCGGGACTTCCATGCATCGAACTTCTCCGGCTCCACCGCGCCCCCGTCCTTTGAGAGGCTGCCGATGCGCTTGGTCAGCTTCTCAAATGCCGCGCCCGCGTTGTCCAGGGCCTCAAAGGAGAATTCCAGGGGCTTGCGGTAATGGGACTGGAGGCAGTACAGGCGGTACACCCTGGGGTCATACCCTTTTTCCTTCAGCAGGGACACGGTGAGGAACTCCCCTTTGGACTTGCTCATCTTGCCCGCCTTGTCGTTGAGATGATGCACATGGAACCAGTAATTGCACCACTTATGCCCCAGATAGGCCTCGCTCTGGGCAATCTCGTTGGTGTGGTGGGGGAAGATATTGTCCACGCCGCCGCAGTGGATGTCCATATATTCGCCCAGATGCTTCATGGAGATGCAGGAGCACTCGATGTGCCAGCCGGGATACCCTGTCCCCCAGGGGCTGTCCCATTTCAGCTCCTGGTCCTCGAACTTGGACTTGGTGAACCAGAGCACGAAATCCGTCTTGTTCCTCTTGTTCTCATCCTCGTCCACATCCTCCCGCACGCCCACCAGCAGCTCCTCCTCGCTGTGGTTGGACAGCACGTAATACTCTTTCAGCTTAGAGGTGTCAAAATAGATGTTCCCCCCGCTCTCATAGGCAAAGCCCTTCTCCATAAGCCCCTCTATCATGTGGATGAACGCAGAGATGCAGTTGGTGGCGGGCTCCACCACGTCCGGCGTCTTGATGTTCAGGTCCCCGCAGTCGGCGAAAAAGGCGTCCGTGTAGAACTTCGCGATCTCCATCACGGATTTATGCTCCCGCTTCGCTCCTTTCAGCATCTTGTCCTCGCCGGTGTCCGCATCGCTGGACAGATGGCCCACGTCCGTGATATTCATGACCCGCTTCACATCGTAGCCGATATATCGTAAAGTTTTCTCCAGCAAGTCCTCCATAATATAGCTTCTCAGATTCCCGATGTGGGCAAAATGGTACACGGTGGGGCCGCAGGTGTACATGGCCACCTTTCCCTCCTCATTGGGGATGAACTGCTCCACCTTTCTGGTGAGCGTGTTGTAGATCCTGAATCTGTTCTCCATCTCTCTCCTTTCCGCCCGCCCTGGGGCAGGCTCCAAATCGTATCTATCCAATGGGCTTTCCCCTCAGGGCTTTGCCTTCAGCTCCTTTATCTGACGCTCCAGCTCCAGGATGCGGTTCACCATCTCCGAGTTGGCATGCCGTAAGTTCGCGATGTCCTCCTTGATAGGATCCGGCAGGTCGGCGTGGTTCAGGGTCTCCTGGGGCAGGGCCATGTTGCCCCGCTTCACCACGCGGCCCGGCACGCCCACCACGGTGGAGCAGGGGGGCACCTCGCTCAGGACGACGCTCCCCGCGCCGATCTTGGAATTGTCCCCGATGGTGAAGGAACCCAGCACCTTCGCCCCGGCGCTGATCATCACATTGTCGCCGATAGTGGGATGCCTCTTCCCGTGCTCCTTGCCCGTGCCCCCCAGGGTCACGCCCTGGTACAGGGTCACATTGTCCCCTATGACTGTGGTCTCCCCGATGATGACGCCATTGCCGTGGTCGATGAAGAAGCCCTTTCCAATCCTCGCCCCAGGATGGATTTCGATTCCGGTCTTGCGCACGCCCCTCTGGGACACCCATCTGGCCCAGAAGTAATGCCCCTTCTCATAGAGCCTGTGGGCGATCCGGTAGTGGATCATCACCTTGAAGCTGGGATACAGAAAAACCTCCATCGAAGAATGAATCGCCGGATCCCGCTCCCTGATGATCCGAATCTCCTCTGTAATGTTGCCGATGATTCCCATGCAAGCCCTCCCCTCCCGAACCAATCCTGTTCCCGAACTCCCTAAAAC
>CAMQOJ010000084.1 GCA_947003375.1 uncultured Lachnospiraceae bacterium | reverse complement strand
GAACATCTCCCGCCCCCGATCCACCAGGTTATGGGCCTCGTCGATCAGGAAGATGTAGTTTCCGGCCGCGCCCTCCCCGAAGAAGCGCTTCAGGTACACATGGGGGTCAAAGAGGTAATTGTAGTCACAGATGACGGCATCGGCGAAGAGGCTGGCGTCCAGGCACATCTCAAAAGGACAGACCATGTGCCTGGCGGCATAGGCCTCGATGGTCCCCCTGTCGAAGCGTTCTTCCCGGTTCAGCATGTCGAACACGGCGTCGTTGACCCTGTCGTAATGCCCCTTTGCGTAGGGGCAGGACTCCGGGTTGCACTCGGTCTCCTCCATGAAGCAGATTTTCTCCTTGGCGGTGAGGATGACGCTCTTCAGCCGCAGCCCCTTGCCCCGCAGGATGTCTATGGCCTCCTCCGCCACTGTCCTGGTGATGGTCTTGGCAGTCAGGTAGAAGAGCTTCTCCCCCATCCCCTGCCCCATGGCCTGGACGGCCGGGTAGACGGTGGAGATGGTCTTGCCCACTCCCGTGGGGGCTTCCAGGAAGAGTTTCTTCTTATGATAAATCGTCCTGTACACATGGGACGCCAGTTCCCTCTGCCCCTCCCTGTAGGGGAAGGGGAACTCCAGCCCCCGGATGGAATCCCCGCGGATGCCCCGCCACTTCCAGGAATAGTCCGACCATTTCCGGTAGGAGGCCAGCACTCCATGGAACCATTCCGCCAGGCTGTCAAAGCCGTATTCCTCGTGGAAATACCGGATCTCCCCGGAGGGCATATGGCAATAGGTCAGACGCACGCAGATTTCCTCCAGCCCCTGGCACGAACCGTACAGATAGGCATAGCACTTGGCCTGGGCCACATGCAGCGGCAGGGGTGCTCTCAGCCTGGCGATGTCGCGGTAGGTTCCCTTGATCTCATCGATGGTGACCTTGCCGTCCTTGCGGATAATGCCGTCCGCCCGCCCCTCCACGCTGAGCATGTAGCCATCGGCGGGAAACGTCATCTTCAGCGGCACCTCAGCCTGGTATTCTGCCCCCATCCGCCGTTGAATCATGCGGTGGATACGCCCTCCCTCCTGCATGGCGTTCTCCGGCGATATGTGGCGGCGGTTGTCGATGTCCCCGTGGCGCAGGATGAATTCCACCAGCCTGCGCACGGATATGCGCACCTCCTCCAGGGGTTCCGTTCCTTCGGGTAAGGCCGGCTCTTTCGTCATGTACGGCTCTTGGGGCGAACCTGTCTCTTTCGTCATATCCGGCTCTTGGGGCAAGTCTCCCTCCCAGGTCAGAGCCTCCTGTCCGATCAGATCCGGCCCTCTTTCGACCACACTTATATCTTCCATTTTTCCTGCCCTTTCCTCTCCCATCACCCTGCCCCCTATATGTGTCCTTGCTTCTCCCAATAATACTTACTCGCGTCACTAAGGAATTGTCAAAAAATTATTTTTGACAATTCCTGCAAATTGCTTCGCAATTAGCCGGAACCAGAAATAACTCTTGAAGAGTTATTTCTGGACGGTTCCTAAAATCTGCCATGTCACCCGACTCACGAACGGAAAGCCACATGAATCGACTGCAAACCTGACCTCTTGCGAACATATGCACATGGCTGACTACATTTGTCGAACTATATAAACGGCATTTAATTCTTGCCAGCTACATAGCACAGCCGGTCATGCCGTTTATCCGGTTTTTGGCAAAATCTAATCGCTACATATATAAACTGTATAACAATTGGACGCTTCTGCAATACCAGGCAGAAAGCGGTAAATGTATACGTTTATAAGTATAGCACAAAACTCCCCGCTCAGATAGCACCGAATCTATCTGACGCGGGGAGCCCTTTTGCATGTTGTCACTGGAACTCCACCATATATTCCCGGAACCGCAAAGGCAGCATGCCTCTCTGGAGCTTCCGGTTCTCCCGTCCCTCTACGGTTATGGTATGGCAGAACTGCCGGAAAAGCTCCTGGTACTCCCGTTCCCTGTCCGAGTAACGAAGGTTCTGCGGCCTGTCCGCTTCCTCCCCCCGAAGCAGATACCATGGTTTCCTGGCCGGATGTATCCCGAACAGATTCCGCTTCTCGTCATAGATGACGAAGTTCTCTATGGGCAGCCTGTCGGCGAAATGGGGCATCAGGAAGGCGACTACGTCGTTCTTCGGCCCTATTCTGGAAAACAGCATGCCGTTTTCCAGCTCCTGGAATCTTAAGAACTGCAATTGGTGGCCCACTTCCGTGGATACGCCCCGGGCCAGCGCGAAGGCCCTGTGCACCCAAACGTCCGCCAGATTGTCGAAGAGATGCCCCTGGCGGCTCTTCCCCCGCAGCCCCTGTACCACGGTGCGGTAGATTGCCTGCGCTTTCCCCTCGTCCTCCGAGGCCAGAGCCATGGCCAGCCGCTCACAGTCCTCCCTGCCGAAGCGCCGCTCCAGGGTCCCCATGACCTTGCGGGTCTTCTCCTCGTCCGCCGTCACGGGAATATCCTCCGCAAACAGTAGGGGATCGTCCGTGAGGCTGAGGAACGTGTCATCGTGATTCCGCTTCTCCTCATACGCCTGGTAGATTGCCGTGAAGACGCTCTCCAGGGTGTCCTCGCATCTGTATACAATCATGGGCATTTCCTTTCTCCCTCTTTTTCTCCTTTAAGCCTCGTTCAACTGCCGCCTTGCAGGACTGTCCCCTCACAACTGCCCCACCGCCGCCTGCTGCCGTTCTATGACCGTCACAGGGCGGGTGAATTCAACATCGTCGAACAGCGACAACTGCTTATAGCTCATGCCGTCGCTGCCGAACCGCACCCTGTCCTTCTCGGTGGTAAGGTTGCGCACGATGTAATCCTCCTCTATCTTCACAGGGTACATCATCCTGCCGCTGCAGGTGATGAAATACAGCGCCCGCTTCAGCACCACCCCGATCTTCTTCAGATCCGGAAAAGTCAGGCTGCCGCTCCTGCGGGCCGCCACGATCCGTCCCGCGCTCTTCACCCCTATGCCGGGCACACGCAGCAGCTCCTCCATGGGAGCGCGGTTGATCTCCACCGGGAAGCGCTCCAGATGGCGCACCGCCCAGTCCTCCTTGGGATCCAGCATCACATTGAAATAGGGGCGCTTCTCGTCCAGCAGCTCCTCCGCCCGGAAGCCGTAGAACCGCAGCAGCCAGTCCGCCTGATACAGCCTGTGCTCCCGCAGCAAAGGCGGCCCTCCCGGCAGGGCGGGCAGGCTCTTGTCCCCGGTGACGTTCACGAAGGCCGAATAGAAGACCCTCTTTAAGTCGAATTTCTGATAAAGGCTCTCCGCCACATTGATGATCTGATAATCGCTCTCCGGCGTGGCACCGATGATCATCTGGGTGGACTGGCCTCCTCCCACGAACTTAGGCGCATTGCGGTACAGCACCAGGTCGTTCCGGTTCACCTGGATGCCGGTCTGGATCTGCCGCATGGGGGTCAGGATGCTCTTCCGGTGCTTATTGGGCGCCAGGCTGCGCAGGCCCTCCGCTGTGGGGAGCTCTAAGTTGACGCTCATTCTGTCCACCAGGAAGCCGGTCTGCTGTATGATCTCCGGCGCAGCCCCGGGAATGGCCTTCACATGGACATAGCCATTGAACCGGTAGCGGTTCCGCAAAAGCCACACTGTGCGGCAAATCAGCTCCTGGGTAAAGGTGGGGTTTCCGATGATGCCGGAACTCAGGAACAGGCCCTCGATGTAGTTCCTGCGGTAGAACTCCATGGTCAGGGTACAGATTTCCTCCGGGGTGAAGGTGGCCCTGGGGACATCGTTGGAACGGCGGTTGCGGCAGTATTTACAGTCGAAGATGCATTCGTTGGTCATCAGGATCTTCAGGAGGGAGATGCATCTGCCGTCCCCGGAGAAGCTGTGGCAGATGCCCGCCGCCACGCAGTTGCCGATGCTCTTGCCGTCCCCCTTGCGGTCCACGCCGCTGGAGGTACAGGCCACGTCATACTTGGCCGCGTCCGTCAGGATATTCAGTTTGTCCTCCAGGGGCATTTCCCCTTTGCTTACCAGATATTCCACTTTCCCGCCCCCTCATCCATGCCATTTATATAAAAGAACGTATGTTCTTTTTAGAGTTTAGCACATATGTTCTGATTCTGCAAGCATTTTTTACAGAAATCGGAAAAACTTCCATAAGCAAGGGCAACAATAGTTTTAAAAATGATTGTTGGCCCCCAAAGGACGTGATATAATAATAGCAAGGAAGATCTGTTTCAGAGGAGGTGTTTGCATGGCGAGGACAGTGGGTATCGGACATCAGGATTTCGGACAGTTGATTCGAAATAATTACTTTTATGTGGATAAGACAGCATTCATTAAGGAGTGGTGGGAAAGCGGGGACGCAGTCACCCTGATAACCCGTCCCAGACGCTTCGGAAAGACCCTGAACATGAGCATGCTGGAATATTTTTTCTCCGTAAAATACGCCGGTCAGGGGGACCTGTTCGAAGGCCTTGCCATCTGGCAGGAGGAAGCCTACAGGCAGCTTCAGGGCACCTGTCCGGTCATCAGCCTCTCTTTCGCCAATGTGAAGGAGTCTTCTTTTCCCAAAGCAAGAAAGCAGATGTGCCATATTATCACGAACCTGTATAACCGATATGATTTTCTGCCAGGCAGCGGTCTGCTGAACGAAAATGAGAAAGAAATCTATCGGAAAGTCTCTGCCGAAATGGAAGATTATATAGCGGTCAATTCGCTGAACGCTTTGTCCGATTACCTTTCCCGCTATTATGGGAAAAAGGTCATCATCCTGCTGGACGAGTACGATACGCCCATGCAGGAGGCATATGTCAGCGGGTTCTGGGGAGAGATGGTGGAATTCATCAGGACGCTGTTCAATGCTACGTTCAAGACGAATCCATATCTGGACCGGGCAGTCATGACAGGAATCACGAGAGTGAGCAAAGAGTCCATTTTTTCAGATTTGAATAATCTGGAGGTTGTGACGGCGACTTCCCATAAATATGCTGATGTTTTTGGATTTACAGAGGAGGAGGTTTTTGCTGCATTGAACGAATGTGGCATGGAAGATAGGAAAGCGGAAGTAAAAGAATGGTACGATGGTTTTGTGTTCGGAGAAAGGCGGGACATCTATAATCCGTGGTCTATTATAAACTATTTGGACAAAGGAAAGCTCTCCGCTTATTGGGCCAACACCAGTTCCAACAGCCTGGCCGGAAAACTGATTCGTGAAGGCACCCCTGAGGTGAAGATAGTGATGGAGGATTTGCTGCAAGGGAAGACATACCATGCAGTGCTTGACGAACAAATCGTCTTCAACCAACTGGATTATAGGGACAGCGCCGTCTGGAGCCTGCTGCTGGCCAGCGGCTATCTGCGGGCGGACTCGGTTGTCTACGATGAGGAAAGCGGGAAATCGGAATATAGCCTGGTCTTGACGAACAGGGAGGTCCGGTTCATGTTCGAGAGGATGGTTGACGATTGGTTCAGGGAATATACGCCGTCCTACAATGGGTTCGTGAAAGCCTTGCTGAAAGGGAACCTCCGCGAGATGAACCGCTATATGAACCGGGTGGCGCTGGATACCTTCAGCTTCTTCGACAGCGGGAAGAGGCCGTCCGAAGCCAACGAGCCTGAGCGTTTTTACCATGGCTTTGTGCTGGGGCTGCTGGTGGATCTGCGGAGGCAGTATACTATCACCTCCAACAGGGAAAGTGGATTCGGAAGGTATGACGTGCTGCTGGAGCCCTGCGATAAAAAGGGTACTGACGATGCGATTATTATCGAGTTCAAGGTTCATGACCCGGAAGATGGCGAGAAGACGCTGGAGGATACGGTGCGGTCGGCGCTGGCGCAGATTGAGGACATGAAATATGCGGCATCCCTTGAAGCGAAGGGGCTTCCTGAGGAGAGGATCCGGAAATATGGCTTTGCCTTCCAGGGGAAGGAAGTGTTGATTGGATAAAGGGGGCAGAAAAAAAGTATTGCAAAATCCACCGGAAAGCAGTTAAAATAGGATGGACGCATTCCATATGGAAAAAGCGCATACCATAGAATCAGAACTTATACTGCTTAACGATTTCACTTGCCGTGAAACCAGACTGCATAACGCTGACTGGTTCAATCGCATGATTGCATTAAGCAGTATCCAGCGTTATGCAGTCTATATCAGAACAGAACAATATATACTGGCGATTACTAAAATCTGCCAGGTAACCCGACTCACGAGCGAAAGCTAACGGGGACTTTGCGGTAAATTTCATCGCTCGTGAGTATATCAAGAAGAAAGGATTACTCATATGTCAAGCAATGCATTCCCAAAAGACTACCAGTCCGGCCTGGACCTGTATGACACCCAGGTGGCCATCAAGCGCGTGAAGGACTTCTTCCAGACCCTTCTGGCGGAGCGGCTGAACCTTCTGCGCGTGTCCGCGCCCCTGATGGTGGATCCAAAGTCCGGCCTCAACGACAATCTGAACGGCGTGGAGCGCCCCGTGTCCTTCGACATCAGGCACCAGGACGGCCGGGAGGCGGAGATCGTCCACTCCCTGGCCAAGTGGAAGCGCTACGCGCTGAAGAAGTACGGCTTCTCCGCGGGGGAGGGGCTCTACACGGACATGAGCGCCATCCGCAGGGACGAGGAGCCGGACAATATCCATTCCATCTATGTGGACCAGTGGGACTGGGAGAAGATCATCACCCGAGAGCAGCGCAGCCTGGACACCTTAGAGGATGTGGTGCGCACCGTATACAAGGTGCTGCGCAAGACGGAGAAGTACATGTCCATCCACTATGATTATATAGAAGAAATCCTTCCCCACGACATCTTCTTCGTCACCACAGGAGAGCTGGAGGAGATGTTCCCGGACAATACGCCCAAGGAGCGGGAATACTACATAGCCAAGGCCAAGGGCGCGGTC
The DNA here is from genome assembly GCA_947003375.1 of uncultured Lachnospiraceae bacterium. Classification (GTDB taxonomy): domain Bacteria; phylum Bacillota; class Clostridia; order Lachnospirales; family Lachnospiraceae; genus Acetatifactor. The sequence continues at coordinate 4,521 of CAMQOJ010000084.1, read as the reverse complement.
TGCATCATGCAGATCGGCGGGGCCCTGGGGAACGGCAAGCCCCATGACGGACGTGCGCCGGACTATGACGACTGGGCCCTGAACGCGGACATCATCGTCTACTACCCTGTCCTGGACATCGCCCTGGAGCTGTCCAGCATGGGCATCCGGGTGGACAAGGAGGCGCTGCTGCGCCAGCTGGAGGCCGCCGGATGCATGGAGCGGGCACAGCTCCCCTTCCACCAGGCGGTGATCCATGAGGAAGTGCCCTTCACCATCGGCGGCGGCATCGGCCAGTCCCGCATCTGCATGTTCTTCCTGCGCAAGGCCCACATCGGGGAGGTGCAGTGCTCGCTCTGGCCGGAGGAGATTATGAAGGAGGCGGATGAGAGGGGCGTGAAGCTGCTGTAAGCAGGAATTTCAGTGAGGCTGTGTTTTTCAGATATTTTCCGCCACAGGGGGGATAAGCCATATTCCCCCTGTATGCGGCTTTCGGAAACTTACTTGGTGACTAAATTGGTCAATGCAATGACAGCTTCCCACTTTCTTGACCTACTCATACACCGCGAATTTTCCGTTGCGGAAGGTCTGTTCATAGCCGAAGGCCTCCATGAATGCCAGCAGGCGCTTCCATTTCGGATCCTCCTCCATCTCCTCCCGCTTCTCCGGTGAAAGTCCCTCGCCGTCCTCCCGTGAAATATCCTCCGTCCCCCTCTGTCCGTCGGCAAGGCTTTCCTCATAAAGGGCATAGGTGTGTTCCAATATGATTACGGGCTCTTCTCTCCCCTTCTCCGTTATCTCCGCTTCCAGCTGCGCCATGTCCCGCTCCATGGTCTGCAGGCTGTAGGAGTCCAGGTCGCTCCAGGGATTGAAAGCCGAGGGCATCTGCAGATAATAAGATATGGAAGGGATGTCCCCATACAGGATGACCTCCTGTCCCTGGAGCCCGTTCTCCTCCACATAGGCGCTGATTTCCGTCATCCACCGGGCTCTCTGCGGACTCATCTTTATGTTCCGCAGCACGGCGTTGTTCTCCACCACAGCGCTGGCCTCCTGTATGCCAGTTCCCTCACAAAAGGCAAATTTCACCCCGAAGCCCCCGAATTGGAAGAAACATATGGCCAGAATCGCCGTCAGGATTCCCTTCGCGGGAAAACTTGCCAGCACCAGTCCCCCTTTCACCCTTTTATCCCCGACATACCGCAGAAATCTCCAGCTTTCCCAGAGCGCATAGGGCGCCGCCAGGAACAGATTGTTCAGGCTGGGCCGGATATCATTGTTGCTGCCGATGGAAGTCAGCAGGATAATCAGTATCAGCATGCCGCCGAGCAGCTTTTCCTCCACGGGGCTGTCCCTGTGGAAGATGCGCACGGCCGCGATGAACATCACGAGCAGCAGGAACAAAGGGCCGGAGTGCCAGATGGAGTCATAGCTGTAGAAAAGCAGAGAAGCAAATCCCCTCATGTAAAGCCACCCTATCATGGCGATGCACACGGCCGCCCAAAGAACCCTCACGCCTACATGGATGATTCTGCCAAATCCCACAAGTCCGCCGGATTCCCCAGATGCACCGCCCCTTCGGACAGCCAGGGCCTCCAGCCATCCCGCCACCATAAACATGACCATGCCGCCTGCCATGATGATTCCGATGCGGACTACCCAGTACATGGTCTCGATATAGCGCCAGAGAATTCCCATGATCATAGCTGTGGGCTTATACTTTGTGGCCTTGTCCGTCATGGCGAACAGCCTGCCGATTCCCGCCGCATACTCGCCGATGCCGTAGCGGATGTGAATATAGCCAAGGAGCACTGCCAACGCCGCCACATACCCGGCCAGGCACCACAGAGTATGGCGGACAGTCCTGGGCCAGAACCCTTCCCGAGCTCCCGCGTCCTCCTTCTTTTCAGACCGATATGCGATAAAGTCATAGGCCCAGACCGCCAGGACCATGCCCATCTCCGCCAGGTTGGAAAAGCGCACCAGCACATTGGCCCCCAGGAACACGCCGGCCCAGAAGAGGGAGCGCTTTTTTTCCATTGTCAGGCCCAGGTAGAGGAAGATAGACGAACTCAAAAAGAACAGATAGGTCATGTAATTATAGAAGGAAGCCGTAGGGCACCAGCACAGGCTCAGAGCCAGCATCTCCCCAAGAAAAGCGATTGCCCTGGGCATCTTCAGCTTCCTGGTACAGAAGAAATACCCCGCCAGCGCCAGTATGCTTGCGGACAGGCCCGTATACAGGTTCATGCCCATCAGCGTATCCGCGCCGGGAAGCCTCGTCAGCAGATTCCCCACCCCATTGGTCAGATAAGTGGAAAAGAGCCACATGGGATCCACATGGTCCATGTACTGAAAATTCGCATAGTTATATCCGGTATCTCCCAAATCCAGCCCCAGCTGAATATGACGCAGGGGGTAGAATGCCAGAACCACGATTGCCAGATTCTCCAGCAGATTGCCCCATTGCGCCCGGGACAGCCCATACCTTTCTTTCCTGATATCCATTCTCAATCCTTTCCTGTTCTTTATCCCAGGGACTGCCGAAAAGCTGTCCACAATCCCCGCGTTTACCGAAACAGCATGTCCGCATCCGCTATCTTTTCCGTCAGCCTCCGGTAGGGGCCGAACTTCAGCAGCAGCCTGTGCAGTCCGTCGAAAATCCCCTTCCGCACCATGTCCGCCAGAATGCCGCACAAGAATACGGCAACCACGGCCGCCAGCGTCCCCCCAAGCACATGTCCCACGCGGGCAAGGCCGCCTGCCCCCCGGGCCACCTCTTCCGCCAGCCCTCCGGCACCCAGCCATCTCTGCCAGGAATAGCGCAGTCCTATATTCTCATGGAGCAGGTAGACCCCCAGCGTATATGGGGCCACCCGATTGACGATGCCTGCCGCTCTCCCCTGTATGCGCAGTCTGGCGAACGCGCCAAACAGGCCGATTGCCGCCAGATAGGGCAGGATATGATTGTACTCCAGGCACATGCCGAGCCGGGTCTCCAGCCTGCCCGTGCGCAGATACACGGCCCTCAGGAGGAATGCCCCCGCGAAAATCAGCAGACAGCAGCATACGTACAACAGGATTCCCCGCCCTTTCTTCTCCAGAAAAGGGACGCCGAACCGCCGCACATAGGCCGCTGTCAGGAATACACATAAGTACCACAGGCAGTCATATCCCTGACTGTCCATCTCCAGGCTGACAGGCAGCACGCTCTTTGCAAGGCAGAACACCGCCAGCAACAGGGCCAGCGCCAGCTGCATCTGCTGCCTGGTCATCCTTTTCACCGCAACCCCCACAATGGGCAGGAGCAGGTACAGGAACACATAGGCCGTCATGAACCAGTAATGTCTCATCGTGACAGGGAACAACAGGGTCAGAATGTAATGCGTGTTGAATGTGGCCTCCCGGAGCACTCCCGTCAATGCGCCTATGAGTCCGAATGTCACGGAATATGCCCAGAGCTGCAGCCATAGCTGCAGCAGGCGGCTGAGTTTGAACGATGAGCAGCACAGAAAGTATCCGCTGATGAACATATAGACGTTCACGGCCACGATGCAGAAGCTCTCCAGCAGCCATGCGGCAATGCCCGCGCTCCCGATGCCGCTGTCTGTCAGCTCTGGCAGAAGGTTCCCCTTGTCCAGATAGTGCAGCACGATTACCATCATCATCGCCACGCAGCGCAGCAGTTCCAGATTCGCCATGCGGCCGTGGTTTGTGGATTTATCTGTATTAATCTTCTCATGATTATCTCTATTTTTCGTTTTAGCAATCTGCGGCATATAAACATTGCCAAGCGTGATGCCGCCTGGCTTCCCTTTCCTGAACTCGGCGGACAGGTCGGTTCCCTGTCCGCTATTGCACCATTATAGCATCATCACGGGCGCATTTCAATTCAGGTTGTATTTTTATTTTTGTTCACAGTATGTCCTGATATGTCTCTGTACTTTCGGCCATGGCATACATGTGCTGTTTTTTCAGATGCATCTGCAGCAAATCCATATTTCCTGTAATTTTCTCAATTTCCCTAATCATTGCCTCTACATTATCAGACGCATATATATGCTCACTAGTTACATATTCCTTGGCATGCACCGTCTCCTCAAAAGCAAAAATCAATTGATTGTACAGAAAAGCTTTGGAAACTGCAGATACGACTTCCGAACCATGATTAATATCCAAATAGAAATCACAGATTTCAAAAAGATTTTCTAAAACGCTCATATTTATGGCCGGATACAGATTAACATTATCATATGCCTCCATCCCCATAAGCCTCGATGACATCATTGTCAAAGCCGCAATGTGAAAATTCATCTGCGGAAACGAACTTATCATTTTATCGCAATGCTCAATCATATCGGAATTTGTACAGATTAGCACCTCTGGCCTGTTCTTGTTTTCTTTCCGAAAGGGATATATGAATCCCAGCCTATGCAGCATATCCTGCCTTGCCCCAAGCGCAAGTAATTTATCAAAGGAATCTCTTTTTTGGACGATGATATCTGTAGCGCGGTTAGCCTGTCCTTTTAAAATAATCTGCAT
>CAMQOJ010000083.1 GCA_947003375.1 uncultured Lachnospiraceae bacterium | reverse complement strand
TTATAAAATTTTTGAAAAATTCAGTAAAATTCAGGGTATGTACAGAAAAAAGTACACATTCCCACCTTGACTCTCACCAGTGTTTTTCATATAATAAGCTTAAGGATTAGAAAGCAACATTCACTCATAAACTAATTCAAATTTTACAGGAGGGTATTTCAAAATGAGACCAGAATGGACAGATTTTGTGGCAGGCAAATGGGACAAAGAAGTCAACGTCCGCGACTTCATCCAGAGGAACTATCATCCCTATGACGGCGATGAGGCATTCCTTGCCGGCCCTACCCAGAACACCAAGGATCTGTGGGCACAGGTGCTCGATCTCCAGAAGAAGGAAAGAGAAGCCGGCGGCGTCCTGGATATGGATACCAAGGTAGTCTCCACCATCACTTCCCATGGCCCCGGATACCTTGACAAGAGCAAGGAGACCATCGTAGGCTTCCAGACCGACAAGCCTTTCAAGAGGTCCCTGCAGCCCTACGGCGGCATCCGTATGGCAGAGAAGGCCTGCTCCGACAATGGCTATGAGGTGGATCCCGAGATTTCCGAGTTCTTCTCCACCCACAGAAAGACCCACAACGCAGGCTGCTTCGACGCTTACAACCAGGAGATGAGAGCATGCCGTTCCTCCCATATCATCACGGGTCTTCCCGATGCTTATGGCCGCGGACGTATCATCGGCGACTACAGGCGTGTAGCCCTGTACGGCATCGACAGGCTGATCGAGGACAAGCAGGCTCAGAAGGATTCCACCGGCAAGGTGATGACCGACGATATCATCCGTCTGCGCGAGGAGATTTCCGAGCAGATGGTGGCCCTGAAGATGATGAAGGAGATGGCTGCTTCCTACGGCTGCGATATCTCCAGGCCCGCTGCCAATGTGCAGGAAGCCATCCAGGCCGTATACTTCGGCTATCTGTGCGCCGTGAAGGAGCAGAACGGTGCGGCCATGTCCCTGGGACGTACATCCACCTTCCTTGACTGCTACGCAGAGAGAGACTTAAAGAACGGCACCTTCACAGAGGAGCAGATTCAGGAGTTCGTTGACCACTTCATCATGAAGCTGCGCTGCATCAAGTTCGCCCGCACACCTGAGTACAACCAGATCTTCGCAGGCGATCCCGTATGGGTGACCGAGTCCCTGGGCGGCGTAGGCGTGGACGGCAGGCCCATGGTCACCAGGATGAGCTTCCGCTATCTGAACACCCTGACCAACCTTGGACCTTCTCCGGAGCCCAACCTGACCGTTCTCTGGTCCACAAGGCTTCCGGCAGCATGGAAGAAATACTGCGCGAAGATGTCCATCCAGACCTCTTCCATCCAGTATGAGAACGATGACCTGATGAGAATCGACCACGGCGACGACTACGGCATCGCCTGCTGCGTATCCTCCATGGTAATCGGTAAGGAGATGCAGTTCTTCGGCGCACGCGCCAACGTGGCGAAGTGCTTGCTGTACGCTCTGAACGGCGGCGTGGACGAAGTGACCAAGAAGCAGGTAGGCCCCAAGTACCGTCCTGTGGAAGGCGACGTGCTGGAGTACAACGATGTATGGGGCAAGTTCGTAGACATGCTCGAGTGGCAGGCTGACGTCTATGTGAACACCCTGAACATCATCCACTATATGCATGACAAGTACTGCTATGAGAGAGCGGAGATGGCTCTCCATGACAGAGACGTGAAGCGCTACTTCGCTACCGGCGTGGCTGGTCTGTCCATCGTGGCCGACTCCCTGTCCGCTATCAAGTACGCTAAGGTAGAAGTTGTCCGCGATGAGGATGGCGTAATCGTAGACTTCAAGACCACCGGCGACTTCCCGAAGTACGGTAACGATGACGACCGCGTAGACGAGATTGCTCAGATGGTAGTCCATACCTTCATGACCGCCATCAGGAGACACCACACCTATCGTCAAGGTATCCCTACCACCTCCATCCTGACCATTACCTCTAACGTTACCTATGGTAAGGCTACCGGTAATACACCCGATGGACGTAAGAAGGGCCAGCCTTTCGCTCCCGGCGCTAACCCCATGCACGGCCGCGATACCCACGGTGCCGTAGCTTCCCTGGCTTCCGTATCCAAGCTGCCTTTCAATGATGCGCAGGACGGTATCTCCAATACCTTCACCATCATCCCCGGCGCTCTGGGCAAGGAAGACAAGGTATTCTCCGGTGACATCGAGCTGGATCTGAAATAAGACCTTATAACAATTTGTCAATGTCCTGCGGCAGCGCGGTCCTCCGTACTGCCGCGGGGAAAAAGAAGGAGGCTCCATGGACGAGGATAAGATGATTGATGACCTGGTGAAGATGCTGGATTCCGGCATGACAGAGGGCGTAGGCCATGTAAACGTGGATTACGACCAGGAGGTCGAGTCAAAAAATGTTCAGACAATGGGCTGCACGGACTGCTCGCGGACACCGCTGGCCTGCAGTGTACCCACCCTGGAACAGGGGCTGGACGATTATCACTGATCCGGCCTCCCCACAAGATGCATCTATACTGACACAGTTCATATACTGTAAATAAATAAGGAGGAAAAAAATTATGGCAACAAACAATGCACAGGTTGACAACCTTGTAAACTTACTGGATGGCTATGCGACAAAGGGCGGCCATCACCTGAACGTGAACGTGCTGAACAGGGATATGCTGCTGGACGCTCAGAAGCATCCCGAGAACTACCCTCAGCTGACCATCCGCGTATCCGGATATGCCGTCAACTTCATCAAGCTCACTCCCGAGCAGCAGGCTGACGTCATCTCCCGTACCTTCCACGAGGCCATCTAAATGCGGGAAGAAGTTCTAAGCCTGTAAGAGGGGGCATGGCTAACCTCTTTAGTACACAGGCTTAGAACTTCTATGGTTAAATGGGTTTTGACCCCGGGGGGGATTTCTCTCCGGGGTTTCATGGACATTAAGAAAGAGCGGTAATCCTATGCAAGGCAGAATACATTCTTTGGAGAGTTTTGGGACGGTTGACGGGCCGGGGACGCGGTTCGTGGTTTTTGTGCAGGGGTGTCCTATGCGCTGTGCCTACTGCCATAATCCCGATACTTGGGATTTGAAGGGCGGTACGCTCATGGAGCCATCCTACATCATCGAGCAGTATGAGAAGAACAAGGCGTTCTATGCCAATGGGGGCGGCCTCACCGTGACCGGCGGCGAGCCCCTGATGCAGGTGGATTTCCTAATCGACCTGTTCACGCTGGCCAAGGAGAGGGATATCCATACCTGTATCGACAGCTCCGGCATCGTCTTCAATCCGGACAACGCATCGTTCGTGGAGAAACTAGATAAGCTGATGGCCCTGACGGATCTGGTGATGCTGGACATCAAACATATCGACCCGGAGAAGCACAGGGAGCTTACCATGCAGCCCAATGAGAACATCCTGAAGTTCGCTGCCTATCTGAACGAAAAGCATGTGGACATGTGGATACGGCATGTGGTGGTTCCCGGCATCACGGACGACGAGAAGTACCTGTTCGACCTGGGATACTTCATCGGCCAGTTCGACAATCTCAAGGCCCTGGACGTGCTGCCCTATCACACCATGGGAGAGAAGAAATACGAGAGCTTGGGCATGGAATACAAGCTCAAGGGCGTTCCTGCTATGGACAAGGATAAGCTGCTGGACAAAAAGAAGGCCATCATTGATGGCATCAAAAAAAGACGATCATAAAGGAGGATACTTACTATGGCATATGTAATCAGCGATACCTGTGTGGCTTGCGGTGCCTGTGAGGCACAGTGCCCTGTAGGCGCTATCAGCATGGGGGACGGCAAATTCGAGATTGATCCCGATAAGTGCATCGACTGCGGTTCCTGTGCAGGCACATGCCCTACCGGAGCCATCTCTGAGGGCTAAAAGGCCGCGGAGATATCAAAAGGATTCATGCCGCCCGGAGGGTTCCCATTCCGTCCGGGCGGACAGGCGCTTCTTCAGAAGAAGCGCCTTTTCTTTTTGCCTGAAGCCTGCGACTGGGCCTCATCGGCCTTCTGGGAATCGGCCTTCTCCTGGCCGTTCTCCGCCTTTGCCTTCTTCAGGTGGCGGCTCTTTTTGCGCAGCAGCTCGTCCATCCTCTTATAATGCTCTTCGTCCCGCTCCGCCAGCATCCTGTCCCTGGCCTCCTCCCGTTCCTCCTGCATCCGGAACTGGTAGTCCAGCTCCTTCACCACGCTCTCCCTGATTTCACGGGTCAGGCTCTGATTGTTCTCCTGCAGGGTCTGGCGTATGAGCTGTTGGAGCAGCCATTGGAGCCTTCTGGACTTGTCCTCCCTGGACTCCTGCACGGCCTCCGGCTCCCGGCTCCTGTTCGGTACGATATCGATGGCCAATCCTCCCGTCCGCTCCTCCATCTCCACCCGCTGTTCGGCTCCGTCAATCGCGCGCTCTTCTATCCCGCCCTCTCCCGTTGCGTCCTGAGACAGTACATCCAGCTTTCCGTCCTTTAAAATCATCTTGATTGCCTTCAATTGCAGTCCCCTCTCTTTCATTCCTTTTATCTGCTTAAACCGCTCTACATCCTCTTCCGTATAATAGCGATGTCCCAGCTCATTGCGCTTAATAGGCAGATGAAGTTCCTCCTCCCAGTAGCGCAGTACATGGCTTTCCACCTTTACCTCCTTTGCGGCATCCGAAATCAGCAAATAATTTCCCATCCCTTCTCCTCTCAACGATATATACTTCCAATATGCCTGCGGCAAAAAAAGAGAACGAGCAAATCTGCCCATTCTCTTTCGTAGGTTTCTGTCTTCAGTTCCTCCGTTTATCTATCTGTCGCCCACCGGTCTATGCTCCAGATTCATGAATCTCTGGTACTCCGGCAGCCAGGCCAGCTCTATGGTGCCTATGGGGCCGTTCCTCTGCTTGGCGATGATGATTTCCGCAATCCCCTTCTTCTCCGAATCATGGTTGTAATAATCGTCCCTGTAGATGAACATGACCACGTCCGCGTCCTGTTCGATTGCGCCGGATTCCCTCAGGTCCGACAGAATCGGCCTGTGGTCGGGCCGCTGCTCCACCGCACGGGAAAGCTGCGAGAACGCGATGACCGGTACGGAGAGCTCTCTGGCCACTGCCTTCAGCGATCGGGATATCTCCGATATCTCCTGCTGTCTGGACTCTGATTTCCCACTCCCTGTCATCAGCTGCAGATAGTCAATCAAAATCATGGACAGGTTATGCTCCAGCTTATATTTCCGGCATTTGGAGCGCAGCTCCCCGATTCCGATACCAGGCGTGTCATCTATAATCAGGGATGATTTCCCTATGACCCCGGCGCTCTCGATGAGCTTTTCCCATTCCTGGTCGTTCATCTGCCCTGTGCGCAGCTTCTGGGAATCCACGCTGGATTCCATGGAGAGCATACGGTTCACAAGCTGCTCTTTGCTCATCTCCAGGCTGAAGATGGCCACTGTCAGCCCCTTCTTAAAAGCCGCGTATCTGGCCAGATTCAGCTCAAAGGCCGTCTTCCCCATGGAGGGGCGCGCCGCTATCAGCACCAAATCCGATGGCTGCATGCCCGCCGTGCGGTAATCCAGATCCAGGAAGCCTGTGGGAATTCCGGTGACGCTTCCATGATTTTTTGCCGCCGCCTCTATCTTGTCCATGGCGTTCATGACCACCTGGCGGATTGGGACATGAGAATCTGTAGTCCGTTTCTGCACCAACTGGAATACACGTTTTTCCGTATCCTCCAGAATGTCTTCCAGGCTTTCCTTGTCCGCATAGCAGGTGTTGGCAATATCCTCGTTCAGCCGTATCAGCCTGCGCAGCGTGGCCTTTTCTGCAACGATTTCAGCATACGACGCGATATTCCTGGACATCAGCGGCATGGCCAGGAGTTCCCTTACAAACTCCAGGCTGCTGACCTCCGGCGGCACATCCTTCATCCGCAGGTGCTCCTGGATAGTCACCAGATCCACCGGGCTTCCCGCATCGTCCAGCTCACACATGGTGTCGAACAGGACGCCGTATTGTCTGTTATAGAAGTCCTCTCCGCTTATCCGCTCCGAAGCCTTGGATATATTATCCCTGTTTAAAAGCATGGCGCCGATTACAGACTGCTCTGCCTCCGAGTTATGGGGCAGGACGCGTTTCAGCACATTCTCTTCCATGACCTCACACTCCCGAAAAGAAATTCCAGCCTGTCAGACAGCCTCAATCCTTCTCCACCACTTTCACGATAAGCTTTCCTGTCACCTGAGGGTGCAGCTTGATGGGCACCTCATAAGCGCCGAAGCTCTTGATGCTCTCCGGCAGCTGAATCTTCTTCTTATCGATTTCGATGCCATGCTGCTCCTGGCAGGCAGTGGCGATTTCCTTGGAAGACACCGAACCGAATGTCCTTCCGCCCTCTCCCCCTTTGATCTTCACCACAATCTGCTTGTCCTCAAGCTGCGCCGCCAGGGCCTTTGCCGCCTCCATCTGCTCCTGGGCCCGCTTGTCCTGGCTGGCCTTCTGGAGCTTCAGCTCGTTCATGTTCTTGGGCGTGGCCTCGATGCCTATTTTCTTAGGCAGGATATAATTCCTCGCATACCCGTCGCTGGCCTCAATCACATCGCCCTTCTTGCCCAGCTTTTTCTCGTCCTGTAATAATATAATCTTCATTCTCTCAAATCCTTTCTCTGATTGCCGTCTATATTTCCCCATTCTCCAGCATGCTGTCGATTGTCCGCTTCAGCGCGCCCATGGCTTCGATGATGCCCACGCCCTCCATCTGGCAGGCCGCCGCGTTCAGATGTCCGCCGCCTCCCATCCGCTCCATGATGACCTGCACATTGACCTCGTCGATGGAGCGGGCGCTGATATGTATCTTACCCTGGAAATCCGTCAAGACGAAGCTGGCCTTGATGCCCTTGATGTTCAGCAGCTCATTGGCTGCCTGTGCCCCAATAATCGTGGGATTGGGGAGGTCCTCCGCAGTACAGATGGAAATGGTAAAGCACTGCTTGTAGATTTCAGCCTGGCTCACCGCGTCCGCCTTGGCCTTATATCCCTGGGCATCCTCCCTGAACATCTTGCGGACCCTGGTCACATCCGCGCCGTTACGGCGCAGGAAAGCCGCTGCCTCAAAGGTGCGCACGCCTGCCTTTATCATGAAGTTGTTGGTGTCTATCATGATGCCCGAGTACATGCAGTCCGCCTCCTCCGGACGGATTCTGATATTGTCGTAGGTGTACTGCAGAATCTCCGATACCATCTCGCAGGAGGATGAGGCATAGGGCTCCACGTAGGAAAGCGTGGCATTCTCGATGGTCTCCGTACCCTGTCTGTGATGATCCAGCACCACCACGGATTTGCAGTAGCGCAATAAGTCCGGGCACTCCGTGATGGAGGGCTTGTTCACGTCCACCACCACCAGAACGGTATTACTGCCGGCAGCCTCAATGGCCTGCTGGTTGCCGATGATCATGTCGCTCTCATATTCCTGGTTCCCCTTGAACAACTCCAACATGGACTGAATGGCAGGAACCTCGTCGTTGAGCACGATGTGCGCCTTGCGCCCAAGGGTCAGCGCAATCCTGTAGATACCCACGGCGGCACCGAAACTGTCCGCATCCGGCATCCTGTGCCCCATCACCAGCACCTGATCCTTGCCCGTAATAATCTCCCGAAGGGCATGAGCTTTCACGCGGGCCTTGACTCGGGTATTTTTCTCCACCTGTTGGCTCTTCCCGCCATAATATGTGATGCTGTCCGGTGTCTTGATGACGGCCTGATCCCCTCCCCGTCCCAGGGCCAGGTCGATTGCATTGCGGGCAAATTCATAATTCTGCGCGTAGGTCAGGCCATCCAGCCCTACGCCGATGCTGATGGTCACCGCCATCTCATTGCCTATGTTGACCGTCTTGACCTCTTCCAGCAAATCGAAACGGGAGGCCTGAAGTTGGGCAACCACCTGCTTGCGCATGATGGCAAGGTACTTGTCCTTTTCCAGCTTCTTGCAGATGCCGTCAAAGGATGAGATATATTTATTCACCTTCCTGTCAATCAGCGCAATCAAAAGGGACCGGCGCACTTCCTCCACCTCGTCCAGCGCCTCGTCATAATTGTCCAGATAAATCATACCTACAGCAAGGCTCTGATTGTCCACCTCCTGCAGAGCGATGTGCAGCGCGGTCTCGTCATAGAGATAGACTGCTATCAGGAATCCCTCATAGCCTTCCGCGTCTATCATATCGCTGTGCTCCGCCATCTCCTGAAGGGAAATCTTCTTCAGCTTCACCACATATTCATTCCCCTCATATTCCAGCTCATACTGGGCCTCATCCACCTCATCAGTACCCGGCAGACGGTCCTTGGTAATCGTAGGGAAGAGGGATGTGATGGATTTTTTGTACCCCTTAGGCTGATGGACGATGGTCTCGAAAGCGATATTCGTCCATATCACTTTTCCGCTGTCATCTAACAGGGCATATGGAAGGTCCAAATCCCGCAGAAGCTTCTTCTGAATCTGCCCGTACTCTGTGGCAAAGCTTACCAGTTCATTCATGATAAGAGGCTTGTTGCGGAAATACAGAGATAACGTAATGGCAAAATAGCATACCAAATATCCCGTCAGGATGATGCCTGCACGGATATCGATTGTAAATATGGCCACATCCATGATACACAGGAGCATCCCTAAATAAATGCCGAATTGGATATAGGATTTAATGCGGCCCTTTAATTTCATTCTCTTTTTCATATGGATACCTCGCAGGGCCTTGTCGCCGCTCCCTGCTGTTTTCTTTATTATTCAGAAAGCCGTCCTCCGGCATCTGCTTTGAATAAGGACATTATACCATACTCTTCAACATCATGCCACAATATAATTTGTCTAATATGGATATGTTTTGTAGAAGTGTGAACGAAATCACTAAGTTCGAAAGTACTCCGCAATGGTAAAAAGGCCGGCCGTCCCCGCGGACGGCCAGCCTCCTCTTACAGCACCTCGCTATCAATCCTGAACGTAAGGCATAAGCGCCACGTGACGCGCCCTCTTGATTGCAACCGTCAGCGCCCTCTGATGCTTCGCGCAGTTTCCGGTGATGCGGCGGGGAAGAATCTTGCCCCTCTCGGAAACGTATCTCTTCAGCTTGTTGGTATCCTTGTAGTCGATCACATTGTCCTTGCCGCAGAACACGCATACCTTTCTCTTCCTGCGGACACCGCCCTTTTTCCTCACCGGGCCGTCGGGTTTCTCACTCTTATTAAAAGCCATCTCAATGCCTCCTATCTCACATATTCGTACTTAGTTGAAGGGCAGCTCCTCGTCGATGCCGTCGGGGATGTTCATGAAGCCATCTCCGGCCCCGGAGGGTGCGGGAGCGCTGCCGCCTCCTGCATAGCCGCCATTGTTGTAACCGCCGCCATTGTTATATCCACCCGCATTCCCACCGGACGCGTTCTTGCTCTCGGCGAATTCAATCTCGTCCACCATGACGCGGACGCTGTAGACCATCTGGCCTTCCTTGTTGGTGTAATTGTCGTTCTGGATCCTGCCGCACACCACGATCTTCGTTCCCTTGTGCAGGTATCTCTCCACGAACTCCGCCTGCTTGCCGAAAGCAGTGCAGTTAAAGAAATCCGCGTCAGGCTCGCCCTCGCGCTTGAATCTCCTGTCCACCGCAATGGAAAAACGTGCCACCGATGTCTGGCTGGCCCCCTGTGAGTATCTCACCTCGGGGTCTCTGGTCAATCGTCCCATAAGAATCGCTTTGTTCATATCATCTCTCGCTTTCTGATTGCGCTCAGTCCTGTCTCACGACTAAGTATCTGATGACATTGTCCATGATGCGGACACGGCTCTCGATTTCGATGGGCACCGTGCTCTCAGCGTCAAAGCGGATGAAATAGTAGAAGCCTTCTTTCATTTTCTGGATTTCGTAAGCAAGTCTCTTCTTGCCCCAATCGTCCACCTCTGTGATGACGCCGCCGAATCTCTCGATTAGAGCCTTGCACTTGTCCACGACAGCCGCTCTCTCTTCATCTTCAATCTTAGCGGACACAACTACAGCTAATTCATACTTGTTCATGCCTGTTACTTACCTCCTTCTGGTCTCTGGCCCGCACATAGGCGAGCAAGGAATCGATTCATCACAAATGTAGATGATAACATATATTTCCTGATATTTCAAGGGTTTTTACAGAATCTCTTTCACATTCTTCTCCAGGAGCCTGCGGGCGATCATGATCTGGTGGCCGCAGCCCTTGCATTTCAACCTGAAGTCCGCCCCGGAACGCAGCACCTCCCACTCCCTGCTCCCGCACGGATGCTGCTTCTTCAGTCTCACTACGTCTCCTACATTGATGTCCATTTCATGCTCCTCCCGCGCGCTCCGGCGCGCATATCTATCCCTTTATATCCTGCCGGGCAGCCGTTCCAGACAGCTTTATGCCTGTTACAGCTTTCTGCCTACAGGTTTCCCACGAAAAAGTCCTTCACCACGCCCATGAACTCCCGCAGCAGATTGTTGGGCCCCGAGCCTAACGGCGCGCTGGCGGCCAGTCCCTCCGCGTTTATATATCCCTGCTTCTTCGCGATGCTCAGGGCGCGGAACACATGGAAATTGTTCGTCACGATTACAACGCTGTCTTCCGCCGGATCCAGCAACCCGGCGCTGAACACCAGATTCTGGTATGTGCTGGTGGACCTGTCCTCCACAAGGATGCGCTCCTCTTCGATGCCGGCCTGCATGAGGTATCCCCGCATCCCCACGGCCTCGGGGATGGCCTCGTTCCCGCCCTGGCCGCCGGTGACGATCGCCTTCGTGTCGGGGTTCTGTTCCAGGTAGTCTATGGCCCTGTCCAGCCTGCGGCGCAGCACCTCGCTGGGGCCCGTGCTCTTCCACTGGGCGCCCAGTATGATGATGTAGTCCGCTCCCGGAGAGGCCTGCGCACCGTACTGGGACAGAATCCTGGCCTCCACTGCGCCGAACACCAGCAGCCCTATGCAGAAAAGGGCACAGAAAGCGCCCTTGATCCATACCGGGATGGCGTTCATGGCCCGGCCGCTTTGGAGGATCGCCGCCAGCGCCAGGCTGCATGCCCCTATGGCCCCCCAGATCAGGAAGAAGTAGGTGCCGAAGCCCGTGATGGCGATCCCTATGCAGTATATGACGCAGAGGATCCCCAGCATGCCAAAAATGCCGGCAAGGACGGGATGTCCGCCGGGGGTATGGCCCCTTCTCTCTATTTGGATGATCCTCCGGCTTCTCTCCAGGGGAATCAGATGTTCTTTTCGGTTTCTTCTCATAATCGTCAGTCTCTTTTGGCGGAATCGTATGCCTGCTCAGTTCCCTTCTGAGTCAACATTATACCACATCAGCAATCTTCCATTCAATAAAGATACTTTGTAGATTTCTTAATATTTAGTTTAGAATTAGGTTTAGAATTAGGCCTGACTCAGGATTGCAAGCCGGCCTCCCCCATGCTACAATAAGAGC
>CAMQOJ010000082.1 GCA_947003375.1 uncultured Lachnospiraceae bacterium | reverse complement strand
GTATTGAAAACCGTATGCAAATGCATTAAAATAAATCCGGAAAGAGAAAAGACAAAGCCGGAACCCTCCGGTTCGGGACACAGACGCCGGGGGAGATACGGAATCAGAATAGGGACAGGAGGTTACAGAGAATGGCGAAGGAAATAAAGACGATAGCGGTACTGACCAGCGGTGGGGACGCGCCTGGCATGAACGCCGCCATCCGCGCGGTGGTTCGCACCGCCATCTACAGGGGCGTGAAGGTGAAGGGCGTCAAGAAGGGATATAACGGCCTACTCAACGAGGACATCATCGATATGGCTCCCCGCAACGTGTCGGACATCATCCAGAGGGGCGGCACAGTTCTGGGCACGGCCAGATGCCTGGAGTTCAAGAAGGTGGAATACCAGGAGAAGGCGGCTGAAATCTGTAGGAAGCACGGTATAGACGGCATCGTGGTCATCGGCGGCGACGGCTCCTACAGAGGGGCCCAGGCGCTTTCCAGGCAGGGCATCAACGCTATCGGTATTCCGGGCACGATTGACCTGGATATCGCCTGCACGGAGTACACCATAGGCTTTGACACCGCCGTGAACACAGCCATGGAAGCCATCGACAAGGTAAAGGACACCTCCTCCTCCCATGAGCGCTGCAGCATCATCGAGGTCATGGGGCGGCACGCGGGCTATATCGCCCTGTGGTGCGGCATCGCCAACGGCGCCGAGGACATCCTGCTCCCCGAGAACTACGACTACAACGAGCAGGAGATCATCAACCATATCATCGAGAGCCGCAAGAAGGGCAAGATCCATCACCTGATCATCAACGCGGAGGGCATCGGCCATTCCACCTCCATGGCAAAGCGCATCGAGGCGGCCACGGGCATCGAGACCAGGGCCACCATCTTAGGCTACATGCAGAGGGGCGGCAGCCCTACCGCCATGGACCGCTACTATGCCTCCATCATGGGCTCCTACGCGGTGGATATCCTCTTAGAGGGCAAGACCAACCGGGTGGTGGGCTACCGCTACGGAGAGTTCACGGACTTCGGCATCGAGGAGGCTTTGCAGATGCAGAAGGACATCGACAGGTATCAGTACGAGGTGGCCAGGAGGCTTACGCTCTGATTTTATATTTCTAATGAGAAAGGCAGCCGTTTTGCTGGAAATGGCTGCCTTCGCGCGTGTCAGGGAGGATTTATGATCACCAGTCATTCCAATCCAAAAGTGAAACAGGTGGCACAGTGGCAGGGCAGCGCCAGGGAGCGGCGGGATGCGGGCATATTCCTGACCGAGGGCTTCAAGATGTGCGAGGAAGCCCCGGGGGAGGCCATTCGGGAGATTTATGTCACGTCCGAGGCCCTGGAAAGGAGCATGTCTCAGCCCCGTCTGAGGGAGAAGCTGGAGCAGGCGGGCTATGAGACGGTAGCCCCTCAGGTGTTCCGGAAGATGTCCGACACCCAAGCCCCCCAGGGAATCCTGTGCGTGGTGGAGCGGCCTAAATATTCCCTGGAACAGCTCCTCTCAGGTCCGGCGCCCCTGCTGGTGGCGCTGGAGGACCTGCGCGATCCCGGCAACCTGGGCACAATCGTCAGGACGGGGGAGGGCGCGGGAGTCACCGGGATCGTCATGAGCCACGGGACTGTGGACATCTACAACCCCAAGACGATTCGGGCCACCATGGGTTCGATTTACAGAGTGCCATTTGTCTATACGGAAGACATGGGCCGGGCCGTGGCGCAGATGCGGGAGAGGGGGATACGCGTCTATGCCGCCCATCTGGCCGGGGAAAAAGATTATGATAGCTTTTGCTACCGAAAGGGAACGGCGTTCCTGATAGGAAACGAAGGAAAGGGTCTGAGCAGAGAGCTGGCCCAATGCGCTGACAGCCTGTTAAAGATTCCCATGGAGGGACAGGTGGAGTCTCTGAATGCCGCTGTCAGTGCGGCTTTGCTTGTGTATGAAGCCCATCGCCAAAGGAGAAAATGAAAACTTGACAATTCCCGTAACATCTGTTATGATACTCGTAACAAATTTAATAACTTTGTAATAACTTTATGAAGAAAAAGGAATAACTTAACGCAAAGTCTTAAGAATTTGTTTATGGAGGTAAAAATCATGACAAAATGCAGAAAGCTGTTCAGTACAGTGGCAGCAGTATTGATGTCGATATGTCTGCTCCTGGAGGCGGGTATCTCCGCCCGGGCAAGCGCGGATAATACCTGCGGCGGCGTGGCTGCGGTGTTCAATCCGGGTTCCGGCAATTCGCTGGATGTGGTGAACGCCACGGCGAAGGAGCTGAACCTTGACCTTACAGCGGAAGAGGAGGAGCCTGAGGAGAGCAAGTTGGTAATGGCCAATGTGCAGAACGCGCTGAACGTGAGGAGCGAGGCCAGCGAGGAATCCGACAAGGTAGGCATGCTGTACAAGGATTGTGGCGGCACTATCTTAGAGCGCAGGGACGGATGGACGAAGCTGCAGTCCGGCAACATCATCGGCTGGGCCTCGGACGAGTATCTGCTCTTTGACGAGGAAGCGCTTGACTTGGCAAACAGTGTGGGCAAGATGGTGGCCACAGTGGATACCGAGACCCTGCGGGTGAGGATGGAGCCCACCACGGATTCCGGTATCTGGGGGCTATTGCCCGGCGGTGAGGTCGTGGAGGTGCTGAACCAGTACGATGACGGCTGGGTGTGCATCGACTTTGAGGGAGAGGACGGCTATGTGTCCACGGAATTCCTGGTGCTGGATTTCGTCATCGACTCCGGGGAGACCATGGAGGAGATTGATGCCCGTATTGCCGCGGAGAAAGAGGCATCGAGGCACAAGAACTTCGGCGAGTACACCACGGACGCGGATACCACTATGCTGCTGGCAGCCCTGATTTACTGTGAGGCCGGCTGCGAGAGCTACGAAGGAAAGCTGGCGGTGGGCGCAGTGGTCATGAACCGTGTGAGGAGCGGGGCGTACCCCAATTCCATCCATGGAGTGATATATGCATCCGGCCAGTTCACACCGGCCATGAACGGCAAGCTCAACAGCGTGTACGCATCCGGCAGCTATAGCGCCGAATGTGTCCAGGCGGCCCAGGAGGCCCTGGCAGGCGTGTCCAATGTAGGCGACCTGACCCACTTCCGCCGCAACAATGGACGCGAGGGCCTGGTAATCGGAAACCATGTATTCTATTGATAGCCCAGCTATCGGGCGGCAGATGTCCTGCCGCCCTTTTTGTACGTTAAGAGCAGGTAATGTGCAAAGAAATGGGTTGATAAAAAATGATTTTTATAGTAAACTGAGTTTAGGAACTAGGTGAAAAGGATTTAGAGAAAAAAGACAAGGGGAGGAAAACTGTATGGATATGGTGCTGATTTTCTGGATGGTCATATTGATTATATGCATCGTGATCGAAGTTCTGACCCTGGGGCTGACCACTATATGGTTCGCGGCGGGCGCGCTGGTAGCCATTTTCGCGGCTCTATTGTACGCGCCGATTTTTGTGCAGGTGATTCTGTTCCTGCTGGTCTCGCTGACATTATTGTTCTTCACCAGGCCCATCGCGGTGAAATACTTCAACCGGGACAGGGTGAAGACCAATGTGGAGAGCATGGTGGGCCGCCAGGCCATCGTCATCGGCGAGATCGACAATGTACAGGCCACAGGCCAGGTGACGGTGAGCGGCCAGGAGTGGAGCGCCAGGAGCTGGGACGACAAGGTGCGGATTCCGGCGGGGGCCGTGGTGGTCGTGGTAGCTATCAGCGGTGTCAAGCTGATTGTGCGGACGGAACAGCAGCGAAAGGATGTAGGCGCACCCGTCAAGGAGGAAGTGCCGCAGCCTGTGGCCGCGTCTCTGGGGGAGGAGCCGGAAGCGCTGAAGGAGGAGCCGCGGATTCCAGGCGAGGAACCACAGGCCCCGGAAGCTGAACCGGAGGAGAAGGAGCCTGAGGAGGCGAAAACGGAGTAGTAGTTTTCATCCATCAATAAAATAAGCGCTGGACAAAGCGCGGAAAGAGGTAAAATTATGGGTACGGGAACAATAATGGGTTGGATTATGGGGATTTTGATTTTGGTGATTCTGGCGGTGCTGGTGTCCTGCCTGAAAATCGTGCCCCAGGCGCAGGCTTATGTCATCGAGCGTCTGGGCGCTTACCAGGGCACATGGTCGGTGGGATTCCACATCAAGGTTCCTTTCCTGGACAAAGTGGCCAGAAAGGTGAATCTGAAGGAGCAGGTGGCGGACTTCCCGCCCCAGCCGGTGATCACCAAGGACAATGTCACCATGCGGATTGACACGGTAGTGTTCTACCAGATTACGGATCCCAAGCTGTTCACCTACGGCGTGGAGAATCCGATGATGGCCATCGAGAACCTGACGGCCACCACCCTGCGTAACATCATCGGCGACCTGGAGCTGGATCAGACATTGACCAGCCGCGAGACCATCAACACCAAGATGCGCGCGGCGCTGGACATCGCCACGGATCCCTGGGGCATCAAGGTGAACCGGGTGGAGCTGAAGAACATCATCCCTCCTGCCGAGATCCAGAACGCCATGGAGAAGCAGATGAAGGCGGAGCGCGAGAGGCGTGAAGCCGTGACCCGCGCGGAAGGCGAGAAGAAGGCGAAGATCCTGGAGGCCGAGGGCGCCAAGGAATCCGCCATCCTGCGTGCGGAGGCCGACAAGCAGTCCGCCATCCTGCGCGCGGAGGCTCAGAAGGAGAAGATGATCCGTGAGGCGGAAGGCCAGGCGGAGGCTATCCTGAAGGTGCGCCAGGCCAATGCGGACGGTATCCGCATGCTCAAGGAGGCCGGTGCGGACGAAGCGGTCCTGAAGATCAAGAGCCTGGAGGCCTTTGAGAAGGTGGCGGACGGCCAGGCCACTACGATTCTGCTTCCCGCTGAGCTGCAGGGCATCGCAAGCCTTGCCACAGCATGGAAAGAGAGTGCGAAGAGCAAGCAGTAAAACTCAATAAGGGCGGCGGATGCCGCCAGTAAGCCAACAGCCGGTTTCCGGAGCAATATCCGGAGGCCGGCTGTTTTGGGGTTGAAAAAGACATGATGTTGCGGTATATTTATTACGGAAGATGGGATTTTGCAAGAGGGATATACCGTTTTATACAAATTAAAGAGAAAAGGACAGGTTGAGAAGATGGATTTAAAGGGACGGGACTTTCTGAAGCTGTTGGATTTTACCACGGAGGAGATCGCATACCTGCTGGATCTGGCGGCGGATTTAAAGGAGAAGAAGAAAAAAGGGATTCCGGTGGACACCCTGCGGGGGAAAAATGTGGCGCTGATTTTCGAGAAGACCAGCACCCGCACCAGATGCGCCTTCGAGGTGGCGGCCCACGACCTGGGGATGGGGACGACCTACCTGGATCCTTCGGGCTCCCAGATCGGCAAGAAGGAGAGCATCGCGGACACGGCCAGGGTCCTGGCGGGCATGTTCGAGGGAATCGAATACCGGGGATTCGGGCAGGATATCGTGGAGGAGCTGGCCAGGTACGCGAATGTGCCTGTGTGGAACGGGCTCACCAATGAGTTCCATCCTACCCAGATGCTGGCGGATTTCCTGACGATCAGGGAACACTTCGGTCATCTGGAAGGGATACGGCTGACCTATATGGGGGACGCCCGCTACAACATGGGCAATTCCCTGATGGTGGCCTGCGCCAAGATGGGGATGCACTTCACGGCCTGCACCACGGCGAAATACTTCCCGGAGGAGGGTCTGGTGGCGCAGTGCCGGGAGATCGCGGCTCAGACCGGCGGCAGCATTACGCTGACGGAGGATGTGGATGCGGGGACGAAAGACAGGGATGTAGTCTATACGGACGTATGGGTGTCCATGGGAGAGCCGGATGAAGTCTGGGAGGAGCGCATCAGGGAGCTGTCCCCCTATCAGGTGAACCGGGCCGTCATGGAGAACGCGGGGGAAAAGGCCATATTCATGCACTGCCTGCCCGCTTTCCACGATATGGATACCAAAATCGGCGCACAGATGGGTGAGCGGTTCGCCGTCAATGAGATGGAGGTCACGGACGAGGTGTTCGAATCTCCCCAGTCCCTGGTGTTCCAGGAGGCGGAGAACCGGATGCATACCATCAAGGCTGTGATGCTGGCTACGATAGGGGAATGAGGAGGCGCAGTGCCTGATGTCCGCGGCAGGACAGGGCGGAGGAAACTGACGACAACGCAGGACTGGGGTGGACAGCCAGGGCTGACTGCTCAGGGGCTCATGCGCTGGGGAATGAGGATACCGGATTGAAGCCGGGAATGGGAATGGATGTTCAGAGATGAAATCTAAGATATTGGCGTTATTGCGGGAGCGGGAGGACTATGTGTCGGGGCAGGAGCTGTGCGAGCGCTTCGGCGTCTCCCGCACCGCGGTGTGGAAAGCCATGGGACAATTGAAAAAAGAGGGCTATCAGATAGAAGCGGTGCAGAACCGGGGATACCGGCTGGCATCCGAACGTCAGGTCTATGGGCGCAATGAGCTGGAGAGCCGCATGGACACCGCATGGGCCGGAAAGCCGGTGCGCTTCTATGAGGAGTTAGCCTCCACAAACCTCCAGGCCAAGCTGGACGCGGAGAACGGGGCCGGAGAGGGCACCCTGATCGTAGCGGACATGCAGACTGCCGGACGGGGGCGCAGGGGCAGGTCCTGGAGCAGCCCGCCGGGAACGAATGTGTACTTTACTCTGATATTGAAGCCGGATTTCCGCGTAGAGCTTGCCTCCATGGTGACGCTGGTGATGGGGCTGGCGGTGGCGGAGGGGATTCGGCAGACCTGCGGCCTGGAGGCCTGCATCAAGTGGCCCAATGACATCGTGGTGAACGGGAAAAAGGTCTGCGGAATGTTGGCGGAGATGAGCACGGAGCGGGATTTCATCCACTATGTGGTCATGGGGGTAGGCATCAATGTGGCCAGGCAGGATTTTCCGCCGGAAATCGTCCAGACCGCGTCCTGCCTGGAGCAGGAGTGCGGATGCGCGGTATCCAGGGCGGAAATCACGGCCAATGTGATGAAGGCCTTTGAGACGTATTATGGGATATTTCGCGGGGACGGCAGCCTGGACGGGCTTCTGGAGAGGTATAACGGGATGCTTGCCGGAAAGGACGGCGAGGTGCGCATCCTGGATCCAAAGGGAGAATACCGGGGCATTTCCAGGGGCATCAACCCTGCGGGCGAGCTGCTGGTGGAGCGGGAGGACGGCACGGTGGAGCCTGTGTACGCCGGAGAGGTGTCTGTGCGGGGGATTTACGGGTATGTGTGAAGCCGCCCGAATCAGGGAGCCTGTCTGCAGGATGCGGAGAGGGAACCGGGATGCGTAGAGGAAACGAAAAAGAGGGCGTCCCGGAGGAGGAGACAGATGGAGAGCGGGAATTTGGTGCTGTGCGCAGCCAATGCCTATGAGCAGAAATATTATTTCAATGAGCAGTTTAGCGGGATACCGGAATCCATTCAGGAGGAGCTGCGCATCCTGTGCGTGCTGTTCACCCAGGAGGTAGGCGGCGTGTTCGCCATAGCCTTTGAGGAGGACGGTAGCGTGGTGCTGGAGACCAATGCCGATGACGACGACATCACCTATGACGAGGTCAGCAGCGGCCTGCTGGTGGGCGAGATGAGGAGACGGCGGCAGGAGCTGTTCGAATCCCTGCAGCTTTATTACAGGGTGTTCATCCTGAAAGAGGATGTCTCGGGATATCTAACATAGATTTTGTGGAAAATGGCATAGACAGCGGGAGAAAGCGGGCAGGGTGAAGGAAATGGTGAGAATCGAGAAAGTAAATGGAAAAAATGTCTGGGAGCTCCTGGGGCTTCGCGTCAGGGAGGACCAGAAGAGCTTCGTGGCGGGCAATGACGTGAGCATCATCGAGGCCTACACGACGATCGCCGGAGGAGGATACGCGTTCCCCTTCGGCATTTATGATGACGACGAAGCTGTAGGCTTCCTGATGGTGGGATATGAAACGGATGAGTATTGGGAGAATCCGCCGGAGATTGCCCGGAAGAATTACAATCTGTGGCGGTTCATGATAGATGAGCGCTATCAGCACAGGGGATACGGACGGGAGGCCATGAAGCTTGCGCTGGACTTCATACGGACGAGGCCCTGCGGAGAGGCGCAGTACTGCTGGCTGTCCTACGAGCCGGAGAATGCGGTGGCCAGGGAGCTGTATCACTCCTTCGGATTCCGGGAGACCGGGGAGATGGACGGGGAAGAAGTGGTTGCGGTGATGGAGCTGTAGCTGCGCAGGCCCAACCGGTTTTGAACGTCATGGGCCAAAGCGTGCGCGCATGCAGAGGGACATAAAATGGGGCTCCGCTGGCTGCGGCCTGCCGGTGCGGACAGGGGCGGTGTCTGCGAAAAGAGGCAGACAGGGAAGAGGGCATTATGATATTAGTGATAGATGTAGGCAATACGAATATGGCGCTGGGCGTGTACGAGAAGGAGTCGCTGCTTGCCACCTTCCGCATCATGACCAAGATGCCCAGGACTTCCGACGAGTACGGTGTATTGATCACCCAGATACTGCTGAACCGGGGGATAGCAGCCACCGACCTGGAGGGCTCCATCGTGGCCAGCGTGGTGCCTGACGTGATGCACTCCCTCATGGGGGCGCTGGTGCGCTATACGAAGACCCGCCCTATGAACGTGGGCCCGGGCATGAAGACAGGCATCCGCATCGTCACCGAGGATCCCAGGGCCATCGGGGCGGACCGCATCGTGGACGCGGTGGCGGCCTACGAAAAGTACGGCGGCCCGGTACTGGTGCTGGATTTTGCTACGGCCACCACCTACGACCTGATCACGGAGAAGGGGGAATTCGCCGCGGGCATTACGGCGCCGGGTCTGGGAATCAGCTCCGAGGCCCTCTGGACCCAGGCGGCCAAGCTGCCCAAGATAGAGATCCGCAAGCCCAAGTCCATCCTGGCCCAGGAGACCATCAGCAGCATGCAGGCTGGGCTGGTGTACGGCCAGATCGGCCAGACGGAGTATATCATCAGGAAGGTGAAGGAAGAGAGCGGCCTGAAGAAGCTGAAGGTGGTGGCCACCGGAGGCCTGGGGAGGCTCATTGCCCAGGAGACGGAGGCAATCGACATCTACGACAGCCACCTGACCATGGAGGGGCTGAGGATTCTCTATGAGAAGAACAGAAAGCCCGCAAGCTGACCGCAGGCAGTGAGCGCGCGTACATGGGGCATCGGGCGGCAGAAGTCCCGGCGCGCCTGAAAGCGGGCGACCTATAACCGTGGATAATCGTGTAAAAGAGTAAGAGAGCCGTTTCTGCTTCGTTGCAACAGAGAACATATGTTCTGATAGCCTTGAAGAAATGCGGCAAACGGGAATGGATGCAGGGAGGACAGAGGATAAGGCGATGGGAAAGCTTACAATCGGCGATGTGACGCTGGACAATAACGTGATACTGGCCCCCATGGCAGGGGTGACGGACCTGCCCTTCCGCCTGCTGTGCCGCAGGATGGGAGCGGGGCTGGTGTGCATGGAGATGGTCAGCGCCAAGGCCATTTTTTATAACAACAAAAATACGGAGGAACTTCTGGAGATCCATCCGGAGGAGGTCCCGGCCTCTCTGCAGCTCTTCGGCTCGGATCCGAAGATCCTGGCGGATATGGCAAAGCGCATCGAGGAGCGCCCCTTCTCCATTTTGGACTTCAACATGGGATGCCCGGTGCCCAAGGTGGTGAACAACGGGGAGGGCTCGGCTCTGATGAAGGAGCCGAAGCTGGTGGAGGAGATTCTCTCTGCCTTGGTGAAGGCCGTGGACAAGCCTGTGACGGTGAAGATTCGGAAAGGCTTTGACGAGAACAGCGTCAACGCCGTGGAGATCGCCAGGATTGCGGAAAGCTGCGGCGTGGCGGCCATTGCGGTGCACGGGCGCACCAGGGAGCAGTATTACAGCGGCCGGGCGGACTGGGACATCATCGCCCGGGTGAAGCAGGCCGTGAGCATCCCTGTAATCGGCAACGGGGACGTGGACAGTCCGGAAGCCGCCGGAAAGCTGCTGGAACAGTCGGGGTGCGATGGCGTCATGATCGGCCGGGCGGCCCAGGGGAATCCCTGGATATTCCGGGACACCGTCAGCTATCTGGACACCGGGAGGATGCCGGAGCCGCCGGAGGGGCAGGAGAAGAAGCGGATGGTGCTGGAGCACGCGGACCTACAGCTGAAGACAAAGGGAGAATACACTGCCGTGCGGGAGATGCGAAAGCATTTAGCCTGGTACACGGCGGGCATGCCCCATTCCGCCCGGTTCCGCCAGACCATCAACTCCATGGAAACCATGGAAGAGCTGATTGCGGGAGTGGAGACTATTTTTCAGTGAGGCCGCATATATTGTGGCATGGACACCATATTGTATTTTTATCGAAAAAGGGGCCTGGAGAGGCCGCAGACAGAGCCTGTGGGGCTGAAGGCCTATCTGCTGATACGGATAGGGATGGACGTTGACGAGGGGCAGTGGTTCGGGAGGAGGCTGGGCCCCAGGCCCCGGGGAGCGGGTATGGAAGGCCGGGCGGACATGCCGGAATGGGCAGATCAATCTGCCGGGGATTCAAAGGATTCCAGGCTGGCGGAAGCGGTGGGCGGACATGGCCTGGTTTCTGCCCTGTGCCGTCCCTGGAGGGCTGTGCGGCAGAAGCGGAATCTGCGGAAGCGGCAGCGGGAGCTGCGGGCCGGGAGGCTCGCCTGGGAACAGGAGGAGGCTCGGTGGCTGGCCGCCAGGGAAGGGCTGATCGGTGAGATGGAGGCGATGGCGCGCGGGCTTGCCAGAGAGGTGGCAGAGCTTGCGCAGGACATGGACGGCTGCCGCTGCGTGTATGAGGACAGCCTCCGCAAGGTTCTGACAGGGCCGCGGGACGGACAGGCAAGGGAGAGAAACCGGGAGAGGCCGGAAGGGCCCCAGGCCGGCAGGGAGGGGGATGGCCGGATGCAGGAGATTCTGCCTGCCCTGTGGCGCAAGTACCTTCCCCTGGAAGAATTCCACGGCTATACAGAGCGGTTCTGGACGGAGCAGGTCTTCTACCAGGGAGTGCGGCTATCGGCATCGCCGCCCCATTTCGTGATACTGGGCACGGCCCCCGGTCTGCCCGAGGTGCTGGAAGCCCATGCCAGGCGGATGAAGAGCCTGCGCTGGGTGCTGCTGGAGGCGGAGTGGGATGAGGAGCTGTCCGCCTTTGTGGAGGACTTCTACACGGAGTACGGCCTGGCCATAGAGCTGCAGCTGCTGGAGGATGCGGCGGCTCTGAGGCGGCTGCGGCTCTTTTGCGGGGAGCCTGTGAATGTGGTGGATTTCACGGGGGAATCCTATATGGCGGTGTCGGCGGCCCCGGAGGGGAGCGTGTGGCTGGATATGCTCTCCGTGGAGGAAAAGCGGCGCAGGATTCTGGCAAGGGGGAAGAACATCACTTATTTTTCCATGAAAGAGATATGGAAAAACGCACAAAAAAGATGCAACTGCCCTGTACTGCCTTGACACTGCCCCAAAAGGAAGGTATACTATGGATTTAGGG
>CAMQOJ010000081.1 GCA_947003375.1 uncultured Lachnospiraceae bacterium | reverse complement strand
AGAGACAGATAGATGCCAACGGCGTATATCTATATACGAAAAAACAAAAACTAATCGACTCGGTATCCTCCTGGTGGAGCGTGATCCACGGCTATAAACATCCGGCTCTGACCGAGACCATAAAAGCCCAGGCCGACAGGTTCTCCCATGTGATGCTGGGCGGCCTGACCCATGAGCCGGTACGGCGGCTGTCGGAGAAGCTGGAGGAATGGCTGCCCGGAGATCTGGACTACTGCTTCTTCTCGGACTCCGGCAGCGTGGCTGTGGAGGTGGCTCTGAAGATGGCGCTGCAGTATTACGTGAACCGGGGAGACTGGAACCGGACGAAAGTCCTGTCCCTGACCCATGCCTACCACGGGGACACATTCAAGGCCATGGAAGTGGGGGACGACGAGGACTACCATTTCATCCTGCAGACATACGGGGAGAAGAAGGACGTGATTCACATCCCCACGCAGATTGATGCGCTGGAGGAAGCTTTCGCCCGCTTCCATGGGGAACTGAACTGCTTCATCGTGGAGCCGCTGCTCCAGGGGGCGGGAGGCATGCGGATGTACGATGTCTCCTTCCTGCGGCGTGCCAGGGAGCTGTGCGACGAATACGATGTCCTCTTTGTCTTCGATGAGGTGGCCACCGGCTTCGGACGGACGGGGAACCGCTTCGTGGCAGACCTGGTGCTGCCGGACATCCTGGTGCTGGGCAAGGCGCTGACCGGCGGCTACATAGGGCATGCGGCTACCATCGCCAACCATAAGGTGTACGAGGGCTTTTACGCAGACGCCCCGGAAAAGGCCCTGATGCACGGCCCTACTTTCATGGGCAACGCCCTGGCCTGCAGCGTGGCGCTGAAGTCCATAGAGCTGTTCGAGGAGGGGGACTACCTTTCCAGAATCCGCCGCATCGAGGAAATCACGCGCCGGGAGATGGCGGGTCTGGAGCATGAGCAGATCCGGGAGGTGCGCGTCATGGGAGGATGCGTCTGTGTGGAAGTGAAAGATGGGGCGGCCTTGCAGGGGTATCAGCAGTTCGCCTGCGAGAGGGGTGTGTTCAGCAGGCCTTTCCTGAACTATCTGTACGCCATGGTGCCCTATGTGATCACGGAGGAAGAGCTGGTGCAGGTGCTGGGGGTGATGAAGGAGTGGTTCTCCCGGATTTAGAGGCCGGTGCGGAAGTCCGGGCAAAAGGCCATACAATAATACAAAAACAAGGCGGCCCTTCTCAGGCCGCCCTTTTCTGCTCCGAAAATATGGAATATCCGGCATCTCTGATGGCAGGAGGCCGGAACACCCCGGAAATATGCCCCATGGGGCAAAAGAACAGGGGATGCCCTGACCGTCCGCCATGGCCGGAACTGGCCGGAACCCTTCGCGGATTCGCGGCGCTTCATGCCTTTTAAGAAGCGCAGTACGCTGAAATCGCTTTAGAGGCGAATTCGGCGGTGCCTTCCCCGCCGGCGCGGTCGATATTGCGCCTCATCCGCTCATCGGCCACATACATCTCTCCCAGCCCCCGCAGGATTTCAGGGGTACAGGTATAGTAATTATCAGTGATGCACTGCCGCAGTGCATGTACCTCGTCCTGCACGGCTTTTTCTTCCGGTGCAAGATGCCTCAACGCGCCGATTCGGGCAAAAATCTCCATGAGCCTACCGGCGGCTTCCTCCTGCTCCCGGGAATTTTTCCGTCCCGCCTTTTCCATACATTCCGCATAAGCCCGGGTAGAGCCCCAGCGTTCTTTCACCTCCTCCGCATACCGGTCTATGTCTTTTTTGTCGAACACGTCGAATTCCATGGCATGCTTTTCTTCCATATCAAATGCTCCTTTCTGTCGGTGCTTCCATTGAAGTTCACGGGCAAAGGATATCAGGGACTCGATATGGGCTTTCTGGAGCTCCAGAAGATGAATCTGCTGGCCCAGCGCCTCCGCAGGGTCGAATTTTGGATTATCGAGTATGGCCTTGATCTCCTTCAGGGGAAACTGCAGCTCGCGGAACATGAGGATGTTCTGCAGACGGCGCAGCGCCGTATCGTCATACAGCCGATAGCCCGCTTCGGTCACCCTGCTCGGCTTCAGCAGGCCGATTGCGTCATAATGGTGCAGTGTGCGCACACTGACACCGGTCCGTTTGCTTACTTCATTCACTGTCCACATATCTGTTTTCCTCCCGTGTGATGCCATTATAGACTATGACGTAAGGGGAGAGTCAACCCTTCTCAGGAATCTTTTTTGAAAAAAGACATAAATCAACAGAAATGATAAAATGTCAGAAGTGCCGATGAAATGGTGCTTTTCTTGGATTATTCGGTCATGAGATATGTAAAATACACAAAAAGACATATTGATTTACGGTTTTCGTAGTTGAAAATACATAAGGGGCTTGGTATCCTAGAGCCACGTCAACAGAGAGCCAGACACAGACGAGAAGGAGGGTTCCATGAAAGCTGTCAAATCAAAACCGAAGCCGCACAGTCTGTTACACAGGATGTGGCGCCATCGAATCCTGTATTTGATGATTTTGCCGCCAATCATAACCGTTTTTATTTTCCACTATATCCCTATCTACGGAGTGCAGATAGCATTTAAGGACTACAGCACCCGCCTGGGAATCTGGGGAAGCAAATGGGTAGGGCTGAAGCATTTTAGGACTTTTATCACGCACCCCTTTTTCCCGCGGATCATGTGGAATACGTTCTGGCTGAATGTGGTATCGCTGATTTTCTGGCCCTCCTCCATCATCTTCGCCATATTGCTGAACGAGATGAGGAGCCTGAAGCTGAAGAAGACTTGCCAGATGCTCACATATGCGCCTTACTTCGTCTCCACGGTGGTGGTGTGCTCCATGTGCAGGATTTTCCTGAACCGGGACGGCCTGTTCGACATGATATCCCAGGCGCTGGGAGCGGAGTACTCCAATCTGTTGGGCTCGGTGAAGGCTTTTCCCTGGATCAATGCGATAGTGGATTTGTGGAGAGGGCTTGGGTGGGGGACGATCATCTATCTGTCAGCCCTGGCCGGGGTGTCCGCCGAGCTGGTGGAGGCGGCGAAAATCGATGGAGCCACGAAACTTCAGGTGATATGGCATGTGAATCTCCCACACTTGAAGCCCACCATCATCACGCTCTTCATCCTGCGGATGGGTTCCATGCTCTCCACCGGGTTCGAACAGATATTCCTGCTGCAGACCCCTCTGAACTTGGACGCATCCACGGTCATCTCCACCTATGTTTATGAGACGGGCCTCATCAACCAACAGTACAGTTATTCCTCGGCCATCGGCCTGTTCAACAATATCGTGAATATCATACTGATACTGGCGGCAAATACGATTTCGAAGAAAGTGAGCGAAACATCGCTGTGGTGACATTGGCCGGCAGGAAGGGCATCTGCCCCGGCAGACCCGGAAACGGAATAAGGAGAAGCGGATGAAAAGACATTCGAAACTGAACAGGATTACATTATATGATGTGTTGATTGCATTGATTGTGGTAATGATAACCGTATTGGTGGTATATCCCCTCTATTACACCGTAATCGCCTCTTTTTCGGATCCGAATGAGGTCTACGCAGGGAATACCTTCGTATGGATCAAGGGGTTTACGGTAGACGCTTACCGGAACATACTGAAGGAAAAGGAGATTTGGGTCGGATACCGGAATACGATTTTCTACACGCTGACAGGAACGCTCTATAATCTGTTCCTGACCATACCGGCAGCGTATGTGATGACGAAGAAAGACCTTCCCTTCCGGGGATTCATCTCGTGGTTCTTCTTCCTCACCATGTACGTAAGCGGCGGGATGATTCCCGGCTATTTCCTGGTGAAGAGCTTGGGGCTCATCAACAATCCCCTCGTCATGATCGTGGGGGCCGGCGTATCCTGCTATAACCTGATTGTGACCAGGCAGTATTTTTCCACCAGCATTCCCTCGGATCTCTATGAGGCCGCCTATATAGACGGCGCGGACGACGGGCGCTGCTTCGTCAGAATCGCCCTGCCTCTGGCGAAACCCATCGTGGCGGTGATGGCCCTGTATTACGGCGTAGGGCGGTGGAATGACTATTATACAGGACTGCTGTACATTTATAAGTCAAAATACTTTTCCCTGCAGCAGGTGCTGAACAAGATATTGAATTCCAATCTGGAGCTGAAGATCGACGATGGCATGGATTCGGATATGATCGCCTATGCGCTGCGGCAGTACCACGCGGCCCAGGGAATGAAATATTCCATCATTTTCATAGGCTGCCTGCCGCTGCTGATTGCCTATCCGTTCCTCCAGAAATACTTTGCAAAGGGCATCATGATAGGATCCGTCAAGGGCTAGACGACAGGAAGACACGGGTTTAAGAATTTAGAGCCTCTGGCTTTAAAGATAAGACACAAGATGAAATGATTTCAAAAAGAGGAGGAGCATGAATGAAACAAAAGCTGTTCAAGAGAGTGATGGCAATTGCTCTGGCTGGCACCATGATTCTGTCCATGTGCGCATGCGGCAGTGAGGGCGGAGGAGAATCCGCTTCAGAGGATAAGAGCACAGAGGGTGACGCAAGCTCTGTGGAAGAGAGCGCTGCATCCGAGGAGGAGAGCGCATCGCAGGAAGAGGAAGCGGACGATGGCGCATCGGGAGAGCTGAGCTGGCTCAATTCCTCCCAGGAGCTTCCCATCGTGGCCGAGGGCACCGAGAAGACATTGTCTTTATACATCTACGGCAATGAGAACGGCCCGGATCCCGAGGAAGTCTGGATGTACAAGTTCATCGAGGGGGCCATGAACATCAACCTGGAAGTCACCAAATTCACGGCTTCCAACAGGGACGAATTCCTGTCCATGGCGTTCTCCAGCGGCGAGCTTCCCGATATCATCATCGGCGGCGAGTTCGATGCGGCCACGCTGGTAAAGTACGGCGAGGTGGAGGAGCAGATTATGGATTTGGCCCCTTACCTGAAATATATGCCGAACCTGACATCCATCTATGAGAAATATCCTGACTATAAGTCCGCGGTCATGGATGCCCAGGGACGTATGTGGTCTACTGGACAGATTGTGGACGTGGCATATCTGGGCGGCATCAGCAGGATGTTCCTGAATTACGACTGGCTGGAGAAATGCGGGAAGGAAGTGCCCACCACGCTGGATGAATTCGTGGACGTGCTGCAAGCATTCAAGGCCATGGACGAGAAATGCTGGCCTGTGGGCGGCAGCTATGAATACTACAGCCCCATGCAGTATATCCTGAACGCTTTCGGTTACATGACCAATAATGCAAAGGGCACGGAAATCGTGCTGCGGGACGGGGAAGTGGTATTGCCCGTAGCCGACAGAGAGGTGTACGGCGAGGTTCTGAAGTTCATGAAGCAGCTGTACGATGAGAAGCTGATTCACCCTGACTTTTTCACGATGGACAGGGATGCGGCGGGTGCTTTGGTGAAGCAGGGACTGGTAGGCTTCAACCAGAGCGACTATCTGATTGAGGACGAGTCCTTCCGCCAGTACTGGGGGGCGATTCCGCTGACCAGCCAGTGGAATGACGAGGCCAGATGGCCGGCCAAGATGACACAGCTGTCCTGCGGCGGAGCAGTGGTCAGCTCGGATTGCGAGGAGCCGGAGCTTGCGGCTACGTTCCTGGATTTCTGGTATACCTTCCACAACTCATGGCTTACGGTAATAGGGCCCAGCGTGGCGGAAGAGGGGGACTATCTGTATGACGTCAGCGGGTATGTGGTGGACGAGCCCGGGAATTCCGTTACCGTGAGATACCTGGACATGGAGAAGGAAGACTGTCCTTATGCCAGCAATGGCGAGTACTTTGAGGATAAGGTTCAGCTGTGGGTGAGGGTCATCGGCACCAGGATACCGGATGGAAGCGGCAGCGTATGCGGATTTTATCAGGATGAAGGGCCTGTGGATCTGTCGAAGTATACGGCTCCCTATCTGTCCGACCTTCGGTTCGACAAGGATGTATGCCAGACGATTGACTATCATTATATGGATGCCATAGCCTATACGCAGCTGCCGCTTACCACATCTGAAGACATGTATCCCGGGCAGGTATACCTGGATGCGGATACCGCGGTAGAGGCAGGGAACCTCCTGGTCATGATTCAGGAATACGCGGCGAAGGAAACGGCCAAATTCGTCACGGGAGCCCGTTCCCTGGATGAGCTGGACGCCTATTTCGACGAGCTGGATGCTTTGGGGGCTCAAGACTATATCCAGATTTACAGAGAGTACTATGAGGGCCTGCAGGCACAGCAGTAAAGAGATATATCGAGTCCGGCGGGGCTTTCTGTTGAATTGAATGAAAAGAGGGAATGCGGTCGGCAATTCCCTCTTTTCTGCAACAGTGCCGAGGCGAGCGCTGGAGATGCCGAAGAAAGGATTGTGCAACATGCGGATGAAACTGAAGAATCCCTATCTGACATCTTATATGTGCCTGGCGATTGTATGCTGCTTTAGCCTGCTTATCTTATTTCCCTTTATCAACCATACCAGTATCGCGCAGACGCAGAGACAATACTATCAGAAGAAAGCGGAATTGATCGCGGGAGACCTTGAAGCGCAGCTGCGGGCCTTTGATGAAATCGCGCTGCAGATCAGCATCGACAGCAAGTATCAGCCCTACTATATTCAGGACAATGTATACAACGAAATGGTGATGCTGGAGGATTTCGAGCAATACAGCCATTATTCCGCTCTCACGGATCAGTATTTCCTGTTTTACGGAAATAAGAAGATATACCTTTCCTCAGGCAATACCACCGACTTGGACATTTATCTGGAGAAGCTTCCCGAGGATTCCCAAAAGCAGGTTCTGGAGGCCCTTTTGGAAGACAGGAGACCGGAGGTGCTGTCTTCCAATCGAAACCTCTACATGATGATTCCGCTGCGGGTCTATGAGAAATCCAAGAAGGCCAGCGCTGTCCTGTGCTTCGTGATTCCGGACGAAAAGCTGCGGGAGCGTTTCCGGATGATCAGCGGCGGCATGGAGGGGAACATCGCGCTCTACGGAGATGGAGGACTGCTATATTGTAACCAGGAGGAACCCTGCGCGGAGGGCCAGAAAGATGTGCTGACAGTCAGCCTTTCCAAAGGGGCGTACAAAATCTGCTATCTGCCAAAGCGGGAGGGCTTCATGTGGACGGGACTATTGATACAGCAGATACTGTTCGTGCTGGTGACAGCCCTTTTGCTGCTGCTGACGGCCAGCATCCTGGCCAGGAAATCCTATGGGACGATTCTGGATATCACGAAGACCTACCGGGGAAAGGTCACCATGCCGGAAAAAGCGCCTTATGACAATGCTCTGGAAGAAATCAACTATATGATGGACAGGCTGCTGGAGACCAACGCACTGGCCAATGAGCAGATCAACAAGAAGCAGGAGCTTTTGAGGAGGCAGGTTCTGCGGATGCTGCTGGAGGGCAATTATTCCCATGATATCGAAACCCATCTGGACAGGCTGCAGATTCGGTTTCCCGGCCGCTATTTCTTTGTGGTCAGCATTTTTTTTGACAGCGATGAAGGAGTGCCGAAAGGATTCCTGGGAGAGCTGCAGAGGGAGCTGGAGGAAATCTCCTTCGACGAGGAGACGGAGTCCCTGTACACGGTCTGCGACTACGAAAAGATGCGGATCAGCGCCATCTGCTGCGTGGGGGAAGAGGGCCAGAAGGATGAGATGATAGAGCTGATATGCGAGATGGCGGAAAGCTATGCCTACGTGCCGGTATTTGGGATAGGCAATCTGTACACGAGCCTTACGAGCCTGTCGGGCTCCTGGCTGGAGAGCATCGACAATATCCATAAAAACATCGCCAGACACAAGGAGAGGGGAAAGGCGCAGGAATGCCTCTATGGAATGCCGTTCTACCATGATGCGGACGAGCTCTACAGAATCTCCTCGGCGCTCTCAAAGGGGGACGAAGCGGAGGCTATGGCCGGGTTGGACAGATATATCGCTCAGCTGGAAAGCTGGCAGATGTCCATATTGATGCAGCAATGCGTCTTCTCGAATTTCCTCAGCGAGATAGCCAGGGTGGCCAGGGAATGCCAGGTGGTGCTGTCGAACCAGAGCATCAGCCTGATTGTGTCCGCCAGGAGTGTGGAAAGCTTTCAGGAGGCCGCGTGGAAGCTGATTCAGGAATTCTGCGAGAGCATTCAGGAGTTGAGGAGCCGGATTGAGAACAGCGAGTCTCGCAGGATATATGAATATGTCAGCGAGCACTTTGCGGAGTATGACCTGTCCATCGAAAAGGTGGCATCGGATTTGGGCACCTCTGTGCCCGTGGTGCGAAAGGCTGTCCTGGAGCATACGGGAAAGAAGTACAAAGATCACATTATATTCCTTCGGATAGAGTATGCCAAGAGACTGCTGCTGAAAGGAGACTTGACCGTGGCCGAAATCTGCCAGCGGGTGGGATACGGAAATCTGGCCCATTTCTTTAAGCTGTTCAAGGAGATGACCGGAATGACGCCCGCCAAGTACAGGAAAGGCGTAACGGAAAATATGGAAGAGGAACCTTCCATGAAAGAAGAGCCTTCCGCGGAAGGCGAAGTATGAAGGGAGAAACGAAATGGACAAGAACAAAATGCATTCCTTGAGAGTGAGCGATGCTATCTGGATGGATCGGAACCGGTTCGGGAAATTACTTGCGCTATTGAATAGCTATCCCTGCGGTATCGCACAGATTTCCCTGTTCACATCCTCCACCCATCCTCCGGTGCCCCTGCCCAGGATGAGGGAGAGGGCCCGTATCATGCGGGAGAGACTGCGCGATGTCCGTGAAGCGGGATTATCCGGCGGAATCAATATCCTGTCCACTATCGGTCATCACGAGGAGGATCTGGACAATTGTTTCGGCGGCGACTATTACCGTATGACCAATGACATGGGAGAAATCTGCCGGGGAAGCTTCTGCATGAATGACGAGCGTTACATAGAGGAATATGTGAAGCCTGTATATCGTATCCTGGCGGATGTACATCCGGACCATATCTGGATTGACGATGATGTCCGCTATGGGCATCTGCCCATCGGGATGGGGTGCTTTTGTGACGGCTGCATCGGGATGTTCAATCGGACGAACAATGCCGCATATACCCGCGATACCCTGCGGGAAGCGCTGGATGCAGGAGATCTGCGGCTGCGCCGCGCCTGGCTGGACCACAATATCGCTGCCATCTGCCATCTGTTCCGCGTCATCGGCAGTATCGTCCGAGGGGTGGATCCGGATATCCGTTTAGGCTGGATGACCGGGGAAAGGTATTTTGAGGGATATGACTTCGCGAAATTTGCGGCTGCTTTATCGGATGAGGGAAAGCATGAAATCATGTGGAGGCCTGGCGGCGGGGCGTATACGGATTACTGCTTTGACGATATCGTGGAAAAGGGGGAAGAGATTGGCAGACAGAACGCGTTCCTGCCGCCCTATGTTACCATAAGCCTGTCCGAAATCGAGAACTTCCCCTACCAGCTGGTGAAGAAGACCCCCACCTCCACCGCGCTGGAAGCGGCGCTTTCCATGACAAGCGGATGCACGGGAACGGCTTTCAACATCCTGCCCTCCGAAACCGGAGAGCCTCTTTCCACAGTGGAGCCATGGTTTAAAAAAATTGACGGATGGATGCCGCTGTACAGGATTCTGGCCGAAAAGACAGGCGGAAAGCAACCTGTCGGTATCTGTACCGGCTGGCGGATTGACAGCCAGGCAGCTACGCCGGCAGGAAGGTGGAGCCGCAGTTCCGGAAGAATGTATGCCAGGTTCGCCAGGGAAATGTTCGATTTCGGGCTTCCCCAGTGCTATAATCCGGAAAAGGCGGTGGTCAGGCTGATTACAGGCCGGAGCACGGCGACATGGACCGACGAGGAAATCCGGGAGCTCCTGTCAGGCGGCGTATATCTGGACGCGGGCGCGCTGCAGTGCCTGAATGACAGAGGGTTTGAGACGTACACCGGATTTGCCGTGGGGGAGGAATATCCCGTAGACGCCAGGGAATGCTATTTGACTGCGCTGGTCAACCAATCCTTTGAAGGAGGAATCCGCAACTGCAGGCAGGCCTTCAATCCAGGAGATGCCTTTGGAATCATCCCTGTATCAGAGGGGGCATCCATGCTGGCGAAGCTGGTGGATTATCACGACAGGGAAATGGCGCCCTGCTGCCTGGGAATGTTCGAGAACGAGCTGGGCGGCCGCATCTGTGCTGCTGGCTATTATCCCTTCTCCTGGGTGTCGGATTCCTATAAGACCATACAGCTGAAACGCATCTTCGTGGAACTGTCAAAGGGAGAGCTGCCATCTTATGTGGACAGCTATTGCCGAATCCGGAACCACACCTTTGTAGAGGGTGGAAAGACGGTCGTAGCGCTGTGCAATCCCACCAATGAGACGCTTTACGCCGTCAGGGTGGCCGTCAGGACTGCATACGGCAAGGCGTCGCTTTATACACGGCAGGACGTTCCGCTGGCGATTGAGGCGCAAAAGGAAGACCGGAAAGAGTGTGGGTACCGCTTCTTCACCATAGACTGCATACCACCATATGAAATCGTATTGCTGGAGGCATGATACAGAACCAAAACAGTGTCTGCCCATACTAAAGTGCTGGGCGGGGCAGATGCGGAACTATAATTAAGGAGGCAATGACAGTATGAAAATGAAATTGGACCAAAGCGTGGCTCCGAGCTTTACCACGGAGGAACTGGTTTCCCACCATGATGTGGTATTCCGGGCACCGGTCTGCGATTCCACCTATGGGATTCCCATCGGAGACGGAGATACGGGCTGCCTGCTCTGGCTGAGTGAGGACACGCTCCACGTACAGATTAACGACACGGCGTTGATCGACGATATTCGGGGTGATACGGACTATTGCTCCGCCCCGGACGAGACCATGACCTACTGCCGCAACGGAGCCCAGTGGAACCTTCACTTCGGCTGCCCTGTTTTCGAGACCATTTACCAGGATAGCTTCGAGGCCAGGCTGTCCCTGGCCAATGCCACTGCTTCCATCGCGGCGGACACGCCCTTCGGCAAAGTGAGGATTCGGTCATTCGCCTCCCATTCCGCCAGGGTGGCCGTGCTGGAGGTGGAGGGAGAGTTTGAGGAAGTTATGTCGATTCGGGGGGATTTGAACAGATGGGGAAGCCGAGCGCTTATGTATTGGTATTCTTCATTCTACGACGGGACGCACATAGGACTTGACGGCACATCCTCCCTGACGGAGGAAGGGTGCCTCTGCCTCCTCCAGAGGCTTCATGGAACGGATTTCTGCATTGCCGTAAAGCCGGTGAGCCCGAAGCCCTTGGACATCCGCACCGCCGGTTTCCATGCGGCACAGATATCGCTTGAGGAAGGGGAAGAACTGTTCCTGACCTGCTACATCACAGTGGCGGTGGGACAGGGGCTCGACAGCGTAAAGGAGAAGGCGCTGGGGCGGATTCAGGAGGCGGAAAACGCCGGAGCGGAGGAGCTGTACAGGACTCATGCCAGGGAGTGGAGCGAGGCCTGGGACAAGTCCTATGTATCCCTCCCGGC